>NZ_JBFUPO010000019.1:0-84826 GCF_041355295.1 Mesorhizobium sp. RCC_202 | reverse complement strand
TCGTCGAACGCGGCACTCCGTGGAGCAAAAGTCCGCCAGCAAACCACACCGCCTGAGCTAATGGTTGCGCTTCTCCCACAAGGGGAGAAGGAAAGAGCTTACGCCGCTTCGGTGACCGTGCGGCTGAGGCGGCGGACCTCTTCGTCGTTGAGCAGGCCCCCGGCGCGCAGCAGGCTGGCGAAGCGGCCGTTGCGCAGCGACAGTTCGGTGAAGCCGCCCATCTCGACCACCCTGCCCTTGTCCATGAAGACCACCAGATCGGCGTCGCGGACCGTGGTCAGGCGGTGGGCGATGATGAAGGTGGTGCGGTTGCGGCGCAGCTCGTCGATCGCGTCCTTGACGCGATCCTCGGTCTCGACGTCGAGCGCGCTGGTCGCCTCGTCGAGCACCAGGATCGGCGCATCCTTGAGAACGGCGCGGGCAATGGCGATGCGCTGGCGCTCGCCACCGGAAAGCTGGCCGCCGCGCTCGCCGACAACCGTGTCGTAGCCACCGCTCTTGGCCAGGATGAAGTCCTGCGCGGCGGCGGCGGCGGCGGCGGCGTGGATCTCGTCATAACTCGCCTCCGCGCGGCCAACACGGATGTTGTCCTCGATCGAGCGATTGAGCAGGCCGGCGTCTTGGAAGACGGTGGCGATCGAATGGCGCAGCGACTTGCGGGTCACCGACTTGGTGTCGATGCCGTCGATCAGGATACGACCGCTGGACGGCGTGAAGACGCGCTGCAACAGGTTGATGAGCGTCGTCTTGCCGGCGCCGGTCGGGCCGACGATGGCGACCGTCTGGCCAGCCTGGACCTCGAAGGAAACGTTCTCGATGCCGTGGCCGGAATTGGCAAACTCGAAGCTGACGTCGTCGAAGCGGACATGGCCGGTGACGTTGGTCAACTCGCGCAGGCCATCGGGCTCGGCGGTATCGGCGGCCGAGTCTTCAAGGCGATAGAAGTCTTCCAGCTTGGCGCGCGCCTCGGAAATCTGGCTGGTGAAGGCCGACATCTGGTCGAGGCGGGCGATCAGCATTCCGGCAAAGCCGGTGAAGGCGACGACATCGCCGACGCGTAGCTGGCCACGGGTGACGAGATACGCGCCGATCGACAGCACGATCATCATCGAGATGGTCGACGACAGACGGTTCAGCGCATTGGCGATCGCCCACCAGTCGAGTACGGGGTTCTGCGCGTCGAGCAGGTCCTTGACGTAACGCTTCAGCGCCGCGGTCTCATGGCCGATGCGGTTGTAGCTCTGCAGCACGGCGACATTGCTGACCGAGTCGGTCACATGGGCAAAGACGGTATGGTAATGGCGTTCGACGGCGGTCTGCCCCGACTTGGTGCGGCGCATGACGATGCGGCCGATGCCAACGTAAAGCACGCCGAGGCCAAGCAGCACGACGGACATGCGCAGGTCCATGGCAAGCGCGGTCGGCACCAGCAGCACCAGGGCGATGGCCGTCGACAGATGCACGCGCATGAATTCGAGCCACAGGCTGAACAGGGTCTCGATGGCGCGCAGCAGCGTATGCAGCGAATTGGACGTGCCGCGCTGGTGATGCCAGGCGAGCGGCATGGTGATGACTCGTTCGAAGGACTGGCAAAGCACTTCCGAGCGACGGGCATGGGCGAAGCGGTCGGCGCCGCGCGCCACCAGCACGAAGGCTATGACGTTGAAGACGCCGAGAGCTGCCCAGACGGCAAGCGTCGAAAACACCGGGCCTTTTTCGGAAATAGCGCCGATGACCCGACCCAACAGGATCGGCTCGAGGATTGCGATCGCGGCGAGCGCGATGTTTGCGCCGCAGATCAACGCGACGCGCTTCTTGTCCGCAGCCAGATAACCCAGTGCTCTAAAGTAGATTTGCAGAAGTGACACTTCAGCTACTCCGCCAAACTCTTGCCTGTGCTCAATGCCGGTATTGTGCACCGCACCATTTTTTGACACGTATCGGTTAATGTGTCGCGAAACAATGCCCCGTCTATCCCTTGCGTTCCCATTTAGCGAACAAAAGATGACGACGGTACGAAATCTGACGTGATCACCTAACGGTTTGAGATAAAAGGTGAAATGTCAGCCTTGCGGCAAAATAATGGCAGTTGCCTCGCGCTGCCACATTTTTAATCACCGGCTGCTTGGTTAGCTGGCCCTAAAAGACCGGGCCGGATCCTTGGCCGGCTTGCGACCAAGTAAAACGCAAGGCTTTGCCGCGCAACCAGAAGGATGCGCGGCCAACAAGCCAAACCTTTGATATTATGCCGGAATCCTGACGATGACCTCGGTCTTGTCGCCGGCTTTTGGCTCGAAGGACGTCGATTTTTTCTTCAAACCATTGACTTCGAGCGAGATCGACTTGGTCTTTTTGTCGCGGATGACACGAACCTTGATCTCGCCGCCAAACATCTTGAGCGTGGCAGCGTAACCGTCCCAGTGCCCAGGCAGCTTCGGCTTAAACGTGATCTCCTTGCCACGCCGCTCGATGCCGAGGATGCCCTCCACCGCCGCGCGGTAGAGCCAGCCGGCCGAGCCCGTATACCAGGTCCAGCCGCCACGGCCGCCCTTGCCTTCGCCGGCATAGATGTCGGCGGCCACCACGTAAGGCTCGACGCGGTAGTGCTCGGTCGCTTTCTCGTCGGAGGCGTGGTTGACCGGGTTCAGCATCGAGAAGCAGCGATAGGCGTCGTCGGTGCGCCCCATCTCGGCCAGCGCAATGACGAACCAGGTGGCGGCATGGGTGTACTGGCCGCCATTCTCGCGCACGCCCGGCGGGTAGCTCTTGATGTAGCCCGGGTCCTTCTCGCTCTTGGAGAAGGGCGGCGTGAACAGCTTGACGATCTGGAGCTCGTCGTCGACCAGCATCTCGGTCGCCTGCTGCATGGCCGTGGTCGAGCGGGCCGGATCGCCCTCGCCCGACAGCACGCTCCAGGACTGGGCGATGGAGTCGATCTTGCACTCCTCGGAGGTGTGCGAGCCGAGCGGCGTGCCGTCGTCGTAGCTGCCGCGCCGGTACCACTGGCCGTCCCAGGCCGTGCTTTCCAGCGCCCGCTTGAGCGCCTCGGCGTGCTTGGCCCAGGCCTGCGCGCGCTTGGCGTCGCCCTGGCCCTTGGCCACCGGCGCGAAGTCGGTAAGCGTCTTGAGCAGGAACCAGCCCAGCCACACACTCTCGCCCTTGCCGCCTTCGCCGACGCGGTTCATGCCGTCGTTCCAGTCGCCGCCGAGCATCAGCGGCAGGCCGGCCGGGCTGCTGCGCTTGATCGCGAGATCGAGCGCCCGCGCGCAATGGTCGTAGAGCGAAGCGGTGGTCTTGGTGATCTCGGGCGTGAAGAAGGCGTCGTGCTCGCCCTCGCCAAGCTGCTGCCCGTCGATGAAGGGGATCTGTTCCTTGAGGATCGAAGCGTCGCCGGTCACCTCGATGTAGCGGGCGGTGGCGTGGGCCAGCCACACCACATCGTCGGAGATCATGGTGCGCACGCCGGCATCGGTGCGCGGCAGCCACCAATGCTGCACATCGCCTTCCGGGAATTGCCGGCGCGCGGCGTTGAGGATCTGGTCATGCGCCAGCTTCGGGTCATGCGCCAGAAGGGCGAGCGTGTCCTGCAACTGGTCGCGGAAGCCGAAGGCGCCGCTCGCCTGGTAGAAGGCCGAGCGCGCGCGGATACGGCAGGCAAGGCTCTGGTAAGGCAGCCAATGGTTGACCATCGCATTCAGCCCCTCGTCGGGCGTCTCGACCTGGATCGTGTCGAGGAAACCGCGCCAGGCCTTTTCATTGTCGGCCAGCCGCTGGTCGAAATCCTTGCCGCGATGCGTCTGCACCAGGGCGCTTGCCTCGGCCGGCGTCGCCGCGTCGCCAAGCAGCCAGAGCAGCGTGACGTCGCCGCCGGCGGGGATCTCGACATCGCTGGCAACCACGGCGCACGGGTCGTCGCCCGCCTCGATACGGCCGGAGAGCACAAGGCCGCCGAGGACCGCTTGCGGATATTCCGTCGTGCCGTGCCTGCCGATGAACTCCGAGCGGTCGGCGGTCACCGAATGCACGGGGTGGGCCGCCCCGAGGAAGGCCACGCGCTCGCCGAAGTCGAGCCCGTAGGGGTTCTGCGCCAGAAGCGCGCCGGTGGCCGCGTCGCGCGACGGCACGATGGTCGCCGCAGTGCGCGAGCGGTGGCCGCCCAGCACCCATTCGGCATAGGCATAGACGCGCAGCTTAACCGGCACGGAGCCGTTGTTTTGGATGCGCAGCCGGGTGATCTTAACCGGGTCGGTGGCATCGACCACCTGGGTCAGGTCCATCGACAGCGGACCGCGCTTCGAACGGAAGGTCGAAAAGCCCTGGCCGTGCCAGGTCTCGTAGGTCATCGAAGGATCGCGTACCGTCGCCGCCATCGGCGAGAACGCCTTGCTGCTGGCCTGGTCGAAAATATAGAAGCCCTCGCCCGGCCGGTTCGACACCGGGTCGTTCGACCATGGCGTCAGCTGATAGTCGCGGCTGTTGCGGCTCCAGGTGAAGCCGGCGCCTTCGGCCGAGACGTGGAAGCCGAACGAAGCGTTGGCGATGACGTTGATCCAGGGCTGCGGCGTCGAGCGCCGCCCGGTCAGCCGCGTCACATAGTGGCGGCCGTCGCCGTCGAAGCCGCCAAAGCCGTTCCATAGGCTGAGGCCGCTGCCGTCGGCGGCGATGTCTTTTCCAGCCTGGCTTGCCGGCGTCGGCAAGGGCGGTGGCGGAACGGGTTCGCGCGGCAGGCCGCCTTCGGCCTGCGGAATCGCGTCGCGCGCCTGGAGCGCTGCCGTATCGGCGCGTTCGAGCTGATCGAAGATCGTGCCGTTGCGGGTGTGCAGCACGACGCGCGCCACCGACAGCAAGGTCTTGTAGGTCGGCTCGTCCATCAGGTCGCGGCGCACCGCGAAGATGTGCTGGCGGGGGCCAAGCTCGCGGCCGCGCAGGCGGCTGTTCTCGCACAGCGTCTCCACCGCGCGCTGCAGGTCCTGCACGTAGGAAGACGCCTGCTCGTTGACGACGACGAAGTCGATCATCATGCCGCGGGCACGCATATATTCCTGGAAGCGCAGCGCCTGGGCGACGATCTCGAGATCGGCGACGTCGCCTATGCGCACGAGGAAGATCGGGAAATCACCCGAAATGCTGGTCGGCCAGAGGCTCGACTGGCGGCCGAGGCCCGATGCGATGGACTCCGCCGGCAGGCGCAGGAACGGATCGGGATAGATCAGATAGCGCGCCAGCTTCTGCACATTGGCGGCGTCGGTGAGGCTCAAGCCCAGATGGCGCGTCTGCACCTGGCTGCGCGTCCAGGCAAGCATCGCCTGGCGGGCAAAGCTCTCCTGGTGGTCGAGGCGAGCGATCGCCTCGTCGAGTTCTTCACGGTTGGCGCCGACGGCCGTCCAGAAGGTCAGCGAGATCTTCTTGTTGGCCGGCACGCGCACCTGGCGACGCAACGCCGCGATCGGGTCAAGCGTAAAGCCTTGATTGCCGGGCAACCTGACGCCGGGGTCGAAAGCGACGGCATCGGCAATGGTGCGGCCACGACCGATAAAAGCCCGCCGGTCGGTCTCGGCCTCGGCATCGCGCGAAGGACCCGCCGGGTCGGTCACGAAATGCACCATCGTGATGTCGGGCTCGTTCTTGTCGCGCTTGCGCCTGGTGGCGAAGATCGCTCCGTTGTTCGCGGCGATCTCGGTCTCGACGAACATCTTCGAGAACGCCGGATGGGCGTTGTCGGAGACCTCGTTGCCCAGCACCAGCTCGGCAAAGGACGTCACCTCGATATACCGGTCGGTGGCGCTGTCGTTGTAGAGCGTGATGCGGCGGCCTTCGCCATTGCCTTCCGAGATCACCATGCATTCGACTTCCGAACGCAGCGAGCCCACCGTCTTGGTGAAGCTTGCCTTGTCGTCGCCAAAGAGCGTCTGGACGCGCTCGCCCTCGGCGCGCTTCGGCTCGGCGGTCGCCGACCACCAGTCGCCCGTCGCGGTGTCGCGCAGGAAGATGTAGGAGCCGAGCCGGTCCTCGCTCGGATCCGGCTGCCAGCGGGTCACGGCAAGCTCGCCGAAGCGGCTGTAGCCGGAACCGGTCGCCGTGACCATGACCGAATAGCGGCCGTTGGACATGACATTGGTGGAGCGCAGCGCCTTGATCGGATCGAGGATGACGCGGCTGTCCGGGCTTTCGGTCTCGGTCTCGTCCTTTTCGCGCTCGTCGGCTTCGGTCCTGACGGTGGCGGTCGGGATGTCGCGCGGCGCCTTCTCCTGCAGCAGCAGTTCGGCGGATTCGATCACCGGATCGCTGTGGAAGCGCTCGCGCAGCCGGCCCTCGAAGATGGCGTCGGCGACGGCGGCGATCGACATGCCGGAATGGTGCGCCATGTAGTTCTGCACGACGGCGTGGTCGGTGCCTTCCGGCACGCGCTGCGGTGTGAAGTCGACCGCGTCGTAGAAGCCGTGACGGCCAAGCGCGCCGATCGAGCGCAGCCGCTGCAGGTTCTGCACCGCCTCGCGCGGGCTGAACTGCGCGGCCAGGATCGTCGCATAGGGCGCGATCACCGTGTTCTGGCCAAGACCGCGCTTCAGGCCGAGGCCGGGCACGCCGAAATTGGTGTACTGATAGGTAAGCTCGCGATCGCGGGCGTTGTAGGCCGCTTCCGAAATGCCCCACGGCACGTTCTTCGAGCGCGCATACTGGATCTGGCGCTTGATGATGAGCTTGCTGGTCTGGTTGAGGATCGAACCTTGCGGCTCCTTCATCACCAGCGGCGGCATCAGGTACTCGAACATCGAGCCTGACCAGGACATCAGCGCGCCCTGGAAGCCGATCTCGACGATCGGGCGTCCGAGGCGGAACCAATGCTCGGTCGGCAGGTCGCCCTTGGCGATGGCGAACAGGCTGGTGAGACGCGCTTCCGAAGCGAGCAGGTCGTAGCAGCTCTCGTCGAGCTGGCGGTCCTCGACCCGGTAGCCGATCGACAAGAGCTTGCGCTCCTGGCGCATCAGGAAGGAGAAATCCATCTCGAAGGCATAGCGGCGGCAGCGCTCGCGCAAGGCGAGCAGCTTGGCCCGCAGCGCCGAGACCGCGCTCTCGTCATTGTGCGAATCGTGCACATGGGCTTCGCAGGTCGCCTCCAGCCGCTCCGACCAGTCGGCGATAACGTCGCTCTTGGGCGATGCCGCCTCGGTATGGATGGCCGTGGCGAGCTTGCGGATCTCGCCGGCGAGCACGGCAAGGTTGATGGTGCGGATCGACGCCATCTCGGGCTGCGCCTTGATGGTCGCGACAGCGCGGCGCATGCCGTCGAGGCGATCGGCGAGCCGCTGGCGCAGCGGCCTGAGCTGCCGGCGGTCGTCGGGCAGTTCGTCCAGGCTCTCGTCGAGGATGGTGACGGTGTCTAGGATGCCTTCGAAATCGCCCTGCAGATGGACGGAGGGCGCTTCCGCCCATTCGGCGCAGGAAGCCGCCACGGCGACGAGATGGCCGGCGAGATTGCCGCTGTCGACCGCCGAGATATAGAGCGGATAGAGCGGCTTCAGCGTCGTGGTGTCATACCAATTGTAGAGATGGCCACGATCGCGCGGCATGTTCTCGATCGTCGTCATCGTGGCGTCGATGCGGGTGATGGCGTCGGACAGGCTGATCCAGCCGAAATCGCGCGCCGACACCACCGAGAGCAGGTAGACGCCGATGTTGGTCGGCGACGTGCGCGGCGCCACCACCGGCGCCGGGCTTTCCTGGAAATTGTCCGGCGGCAGATGGTGCTGCTCGGGTGTGACGAAGGTCTCGAAATAATGCCAGGTGCGGCGCGCCACGGTGCGCAGCGCATGGATGTCGGCGGCCGAGATGCGCAGCCTGTCCTCGGTCTCGGCCGAGCGGCTGATCCAGCAGGCGACCGCCGGCGAGCCGATCCAGAAGATCGCGAAGAAGAAGGCAACGAATGCGCCGGTCGAATCGGCCAGCACCGGAATGGCGAGGCCAACGACGCCGATGATCACGGCGCCATACATCATGCCGTAATAGGCGCCGAGATCGTTGCCGCTCTTGGCGGCCTGCGAGGCGGTGCGCCATTCCAGAAGGTTCTGGCGGCTGACGAAAAGCCGGTAGATGGTGCGCACGATGGCATCGCCCATCATCCAGGCGAGATGCGCCATCAGCAGCACCTTCAGCGCCACGAGCGCCGTGCCGAAGACGGTGTCGCGGGCAAGGGCGGAAAAATGGCCGCGCGGCGTCTGGTCGCCGCTCTTGGGCAGGATGCCGTTCACGATGTCGAAGGTCGGCGCCATGAACAGGCTGAGGATCATCAATGCCTGCCACTGCGCTGCCTGGGTGAACGGCAAAAGCGTCCAGCCGGCGATACAAGCCATCACCCAGAAGATCGGGGTGATCGAGCGGCGAAGATTGTCGACCATCTTCCAGCGCGACAGCGCCGGAACGCCCGAGCGCGGATCGAAAATGAAGCCGAGCAGCTGCCAGTCGCCGCGCGCCCAGCGATGATGACGCGAGGCGTCGACCGAGTAGCGGGTCGGATAGTCCTCGACCAGCTCGACATCGGTGACCAGGGCGGCGCGCGCGAGCGCGCCTTCGAGCAAATCGTGGCTGAGAACGGTGTTTTCGTCGATGCGGTCCTTCAGCGCCGCCTCGAAGGCGTCGACGTGATAGAGGCCCTTGCCGGTGAAGGAGCCGTCGCCGAAGACGTCCTGATAGAGGTCCGACACGGCGAATACGTAAGGGTCGAGGCCGCGATTGGCCGAGAAGACGCGCTGGAAGAAGGAGGCGTCGTCGCCGCTGGTGAGCGAGGCGGTGATGCGTGGCTGCAGGATGGTGTAGCCGGCGGTGACGACGCGCTTCACCGGATCGAAATGCGGGCGGTTGAGCGGATGCGCCAGCTTTCCGACCAGGCTCGAAACCGCGTCGCGCGTGGTGCGCGTGTCGGCGTCCAGCGTCATCACATAGACGACCTTCTCCGGCAGCGGCACATCGAGCGGCAGGAAGGTGGTGTCGCTGTCGCCGCGCAGCAGGAGGTTCAGCTCATGCAGCTTGCCGCGCTTGCGCTCCCAACCCATCCAGCAGCCTTGCGCCTGATTGTAGAGGCGCCGGCGATGCAGGATGTAGAAATACGGCGCGCCTTGCGACGGGTAGCGGGCGTTGAGCCTGGCGATCTCGTCGCGGGCATATTGCAGGATCTCGATATCGGCGGCGTCGATCTCGGTCTTGGAATCCGGCCAGTCGGACAACAAGGCGAAGTGGATCTCTTCGGCCGTGTTGGCGAGGTGATGCACCTCGATGTTGCGGATGTTTTCCTCGACATCGTCGCGCGAGCCGATCAGCGAGGGCACGACGACCAGCGTGCGCGCCTCATCGGGAATGCCGTTCTTGTTGTAATCGTAGCCGACAAGCCGGGTGGGTTTCAGGAACAGCGCCACCACTGTGTTGAAGAAGGCCAGCGCACCTTCGCTTGCGGGGACCGCAAACAGCGCCAGCATCAGCGTGATCGACTCGACCGACAGGCCGAGATTGCCGAGCGCCCGTCCGGCGAGGAAGAGCAGCAGCACCGTCAGCAGGAAGACCGGCACGACGATGCCCAGCCAGCCGGTGGCGGCGAAAGCGCGCTTGAAGGTGACGTAGAAGGGCGGCCGGTAGCCGATCGCCTTTTCCAGTTCCGGCCGGCGCGGGCCGATGAGGAAGAAGCCCACATCGGTGTGCACGGCAGGATCGGCGGTCTCCGGCACGCCGGACGCATCGGTGATGCCGGGAAGATGGCCGGCGAGCTCGATCGCCTTTTCGGCAACGCGGTATTCGGAAAGATCCGAGCGCCGCGCCATCTGTTCGATCGCGGTGCGGTATTGGTCGCGCGAAAAGAAATCGAGGGCGGCGAAATCGGTCTTGTTGCGCAGCAACGCGTCGGTGCGGCTGACGCCTTCGAACCAGACCGTCCAGTCGACGTCGTTGATGAGGCGCAGGCCGCGGATGATGTTGCCGGTGGTGACGTTGCCGCTCGACAGCGTCTGATGCTCGGAGATGATGATCTCCTCGGCGTCGGAGCCGGTCTTTTCGAGCTCGCCCTCCAGCCATTCCAGCGCTCGGCCGGCATTCTGCGATCCGTCGCGCAGGCGATAGAGCAACTGGGTGGCGAACGTGGTGTCCTGCGCATGCGCGCTGAAGTTCGACAGGATTTTTGTCCGGTCGGCATTGTCGTCAGTCGCCAGCACCTTGTCGGCGACGTCGTTGGCTATATGGCGCATCTGCCGGGTGCGCTCGACGCGCACGGCGATACGGCGCAGGTTCTCGATCAGCACGAAGCGCAGCAGCGAAGGCAGCGCCCAGAGCTCGCCGATCTTCATCGGTTCGATCGACTGGAAACCTTCGACGATGGCCTTGAACATATTGGCCGAGACCGAGCTGTCGGAATGCTCGACATAGCTCCAGGCAACGACGAAGGCGCGCGGCAGGACGGTGCCGTCGCCAAGCGTCAATGTCGGCAATTGCCGGTAGAAACGGCGCGGCAGGTCGCGCTTGACCTGGAAGATGGTCTCCTCGACCAGATAATTGTTGTCGAGCAGCCATTGCGCTGCCGGCGTGATGGTCTCGCCCTTGGCCTGGGCGGCGTTGGTCGAGCGGTAGACTTCGAGGATCTTCTTGGCGCTGTCGCGGATGCGGGCCTGGAATTCGAACGGCGCCAGGCCAAACAGGTCCTTGACCTCGCCTTTGGCAAGGCCAACGCCCATGGCGCGCAGCCGGTCCTCAGGCAGGAAATTGGAGCGTATCGGCGCTTCCGTAATTTCCGGGAAGCCGGCGCTCGACTGTTCGATCTTGGTGGGGTTCGTCTGAATGTTCATTGAAAATTCCGTAAAGCGGGGCGCAGCGCGGCGTCACCGCCACGGCAATGTCCCTAAAACCGGTTCAATTGCAATTGGTTGCATGACAGGTTCGGCCGAAAGTTTGTTGTGCGCAGCATGACAGGGGCATGCCCTTTCGACAGCTCGTGGGCGAACGCCCCTCGCTCTCCGCCCCCGGTTGGATCAGGGCAAGGATTCGGGCTTTTTCGTGATACATGCAAGGGGCCGGGCGATATTTCGCCCATGCCGCGATCATGTTTGGCAACAGCCGTTAATGGTTGGCGGCAGGCCGGAGGAGCTGGATCACGAACAGCAGCCCCTGACCATCGGGCTGAAGCCGCAAATGCGGACCATGGGGGGCGACAATCAGCGTATCGAGCGGCTGCAGGCTCGATTCGGCGCCCGTGAGAAGCTTCACCGCGGAGCCGAGCGGGAGAAGAAGCGTGGTGCCGGCGGTCGGTGCAATGCGAATCTCGCCGGACAGCGGCAGCCGCTCGACCGTGTGAGAGATGCGCCCTCGACGCGTCATGACATTGAGGTCGGTGATCGGGCCGCCGATCAGCGCAGCGCTGGTCGGCACGTCGCCCGGAAAAGCAAGCGGCGCCGAGGCCGACGTCAATCGCTCAGGCGGCTGACCGGCAATATCGAGCACGATCCCCTCCCCCTCCAGCACCGCAAGCGTGCGGTCGATGCCGGCAAAGCTCGAGAACGGTCCGCTGGTCTCGACGCGGGCCATGGAGATACGCCAGTCGAAATCGTCGAGGCCGGCGGCTTCGGGCGAAACGGCGATCTCGGTGGTCGTGCCGCCGCCATTCTTCCACGGCATGACGTGGTATCCGGCGGCACGAAGGATGCGCATCATTTCAGCCTGTCACCCGAGAATGCCGGGCAGGTTGAGCTGGTGCTCCTTGGCGCATTCGATGGCGATGTCGTAGCCGGCATCGGCGTGGCGCATGACACCGGTCGCCGGGTCGTTCCACAGCACCCGCTCCAGTCGCCTGGCCGCATCGGCCGTGCCGTCGGCGACGATCACCATGCCGGCATGCTGCGAAAAGCCCATGCCGACGCCGCCGCCATGATGCAGCGACACCCAGGTAGCGCCTGACGCGGTGTTGAGCAGCGCGTTGAGCAGCGGCCAGTCGGAAACGGCGTCGGAGCCGTCCTTCATCGCTTCCGTCTCGCGGTTGGGCGAAGCCACCGAACCGGAATCGAGGTGGTCGCGGCCGATGACGACAGGTGCCTTGAGCTCGCCCTTGGCCACCATCTCGTTGAAGGCTAGGCCGAGGCGGTGGCGGTCGCCAAGGCCGACCCAGCAGATGCGCGCCGGCAGGCCCTGGAAGGCGATGCGCTCGCGCGCCATGTCCAGCCAGTTGTGCAGATGGGTGTTGCCGGGGGTGAGCTCGCGCACCTTGGCGTCGGTCTTGTAGATATCCTCAGGATCGCCGGAGAGTGCGGCCCAGCGGAACGGACCGATGCCGCGGCAAAACAGCGGCCTGATATAGGCCGGCACGAAGCCCGGGAAAGCGAAGGCGTTCTCAAAGCCTTCGTCCTTGGCGACCTGGCGGATGTTGTTGCCGTAGTCCAGCGTCGGCACGCCGGCGTTCCAGTATGCCACCATCGCCTCGACATGCTCGCGCATCGACGCGCGGGCGGCTTTCTCGACGGCCTTCGGGTCGCTGACGCGCTTCTCGCGCCACTCGGCCATCGTCCAGCCCTTCGGCAGATAGCCGTTGATCGGGTCATGCGCCGAGGTCTGGTCGGTGACCATGTCGGGGCGGATGCCGCGCCTGAACATCTCCGGCACGATCTCGGCGGCGTTGCCGAGCAGGCCGACCGACTTCGCTTCGCCGGCATCGGTCCAGCGGTTGATCATTTCCATGGCTTCGTCGAGCGTCTCGGCCTTCTCGTCGACATAGCGGGTGCGCAGGCGGAAATCGATCGAGTCCGGATTGCACTCGATGGCCAGGCAGCAGGCGCCGGCCATGACAGCGGCGAGCGGCTGGGCGCCGCCCATGCCGCCGAGACCGCCGGTCAGGATCCACTTGCCCTTGAGGTTGCCATTGTAGTGCTGGCGGCCGGCCTCGACGAAGGTTTCATAGGTGCCCTGCACGATGCCTTGCGTGCCGATATAGATCCACGAACCGGCCGTCATCTGGCCGTACATCATCAGGCCCTTCCGATCGAGCTCGTTGAACTTCTCCCAGGTCGCCCAGTGCGGCACGATGTTGGAATTGGCTATCAGCACGCGCGGCGCGTTGGAATGGGTCTTGAAAACGCCGACCGGCTTGCCCGACTGAACCAGCAGGGTCTCGTCCTCGCCGAGCGTCTTCAGAGACGCGACAATCTGGTCGAAATCGTTCCAGGTGCGCGCCGCGCGGCCGATGCCGCCATAGACGACCAGCTCGTTCGGGTTTTCGGCGACCTCGGGATCGAGGTTGTTCATCAGCATGCGCAGCGGCGCTTCGGTCGTCCAATAGCGGGCGTTGAGCTTGTCGCCGCGCGGCGCGCGCACTTCGCGGATGTTGTGGCGGGGATCGTTCATCATTGTCCCTTTCGAGTAAGGCGGCGTCTCAGCGCCCGGCCCAGTCAATGGCGGTTTCGAGGATTTTTCTCAGCGTGGCGCGGATCGGCGCCGCGTAGGTCGCGTCGTAAGGCACCGGCCAGTTCTCCGGCGACCCCTTTTCGGACGGCTCACGCATGTAACCGCGGTTCGACAGCTCCATTTGAAGCGCATGGACGCCGTTCTGCGGCTGTCCGAAACCGCGTGTGATCGAGCCGCCCTTGAAGCGGCCATTCACCACCCAGGTCTCGCCGGTGGCGGCGAGGATGGCGGCGACTTTTTCCTGCAGCAACGGATCGGTGCTCTTACCGTCATTGGTGCCGAGGTTGAAGACAGGCAATGTGCCCTCGAAGAGACGCGGCAGCACCGAGCGGATCGAATGGCAATCGTAGAGCACGACCTTCCGGTGCAGGCCGCGCAGCCGGTCGATCTCGGCCTGCAATGCTGCGTGATACGGCTTGAAATAGGTCTCAAGGCGCCGGTCGATCTCGGACGGTGTGGGCTCCTCGCCCATGCGATAGAGGGGATCGCCGTCGAATGTATCGGTCGGGCAAAGGGTCGTGGTCGCCTGCCCGGGATAGAGCGACACGCCCGACGGATCGCGGTTGACGTCGATGACGGTTCGAGAGATCGCGGTGTGGACGACGGTGGCGCCGAGGTCGTTGGCGAAATCATAGAGCTTGTCGATCCACCAATCGCAGTCGCGACGGCCGAGCCAGGTCGAGACCAGGCGCGGCTCGAGCCCGGCCAGGTCGATGCCGGTGTGCGGGATTGAGACCAGGAGGGGGGCGGTGCCTTGCTTGACCGTGAGCCAGGACGGCGTGGCCATCATGCCGCTCCCGAGATCGAAGGCAGCGCTACCGCGCTCGCTGCTTTCACCGCGGCGCCACTGCGCACCATGGCGATGGCCTTTTCCATGTCGGGGTGGAAATGCCGGTCATTGTCGAGATGCGGCACTTCTGCCCGCACCAGTTTGCGTACGGCCTCGAGCGCATTGCTGGAGGCGAGCGGCTGATGGAAATCGCAGCCTTGCGCCGCAGCCAGCAATTCGATGCCGACGACGGCGGTCGCATTCTCGACCATGCCGATCAGCCGGCGCGCGCCGTGCGCGGCCATGGAGACGTGGTCTTCCTGGTTGGCCGAGGTCGGGATCGAATCGACGCTCGCCGGATAGGCTTTCTGCTTGTTTTCCGAAACAAGGGCCGCCGCCGTCACCTGCGGGATCATGAAGCCCGAATTCAAGCCGGGCTTCGGCGTCAGGAACGCCGGCATGCCGGACAGCGCTGGATCGACCAGCATGGCGATGCGCCGCTCCGACAGCGAGCCGATCTCGCAGACGGCCAGCGCGATCATGTCGGCGGCGAAGGCCACCGGCTCGGCGTGGAAGTTGCCGCCTGAAAGTGCCGTGTCGTCCTCGGCGAAGATCAGCGGATTGTCGGTGACGCCATTGGCTTCCGTCTGCAGCGTATCGGCGGCCTGGCGGAGCACGTTGAGCGCGGCGCCCATCACCTGAGGCTGGCAGCGCAGGCAATAGGGATCCTGCACGCGTTCGTCGCCGACACGGTGCGATTCACGGATGGCGCTGCCGGCCATCAGATTGCGCAGCGCGTCCGCCGTCTCGATCTGGCCGCGATGCTTTCTCAAGAGATGGATGCGCGGGTCGAACGGCGCGTCCGAGCCCTTGGCGGCGTCAGTCGACAGTGCACCGGCGATCAGCGCCGACTGATAGAGCACTTCGGCCTCGAACAAGGCGGCGAGCGCGAAAGCCGTCGAGAACTGCGTGCCGTTGAGCAGCGCCAGGCCTTCCTTGGCGCCGAGCGTCACCGGTTCCAGCCCGTGCGAGACAAAGGCGACCTTGGCCGGGACGCGGCCATGCGGGGTAAAGCATTCGCCGACGCCGATCATCACCGCTGTCATGTGCGACAGCGGTGCGAGGTCGCCGGAAGCGCCGACCGAGCCTTGCGCCGGCACCACAGGTATGACGTCGTTGGCAAGCATGGCTTCGAGCAATTCGATGGTCTGAGGCCGCACGCCGGAAGCGCCCTGGGCAAGGCTCGCCAGCTTCAGCGCCATCATCAGCCGCACCACCGCCACCGGCATCGGCTCGCCGACGCCGGCGGCGTGCGAGAGCACGATGTTGCGCTGCAGGGTTTCGAGATCGGCCGCCGGAATGCGCACGCTGGCGAGCTTACCGAAGCCGGTGTTGATGCCGTAAACCGGCTCGCCCTTGGCGACAATGCGGGCGACCGCCTCGGCGCTGTCCCGGATTTTTGGACGGCAGGCTGCGTCGAGCTTCGGCACGGCGCCGCGGTAGATAGCGCGCCAATCGGCAAGGGTCGCGTTGCCGGGCTTCAGGGTCAGGTCGGTCATTGTCCTCTCCAGATGCGGGCATGGAGCGGATTGAAGCCCATGCGGTAAACGAGTTCGGCCGGGCGCTCGATGTCCCAGATGGCGAGATCGGCCGATTTGCCGGCTTCCAGCGTGCCGGTCTTGTCGAGAAGGCCGAGCGCACGCGCCGCCTCGCGGGTGACGCCGGCCAGACATTCATCGACGGTCATGCCGAACAAGGTCGCGGCCATGTTCATGGTGAGCAGCAGCGAGGTCAGCGGCGAGGTGCCCGGGTTGGAATCGGTGGCGACGGCCATCTTCACGCCATGCCGGCGGAACAGGTCGACCGGCGGCTTCTTGGTCTCGCGGATGAAATAGAAAGCGCCGGGCAGGATCGTCGCCACGGTGCCGGCCGTGGCCATCGCCGCGGCGCCCTCGTCGTCGGTGTATTCCAGATGGTCGGCCGAGAGCGCGCCGTAGCTGGCGGCAAGGGCGGCGCCATGCAGGTTGGAAAGCTGGTCGGCGTGGAGCTTCACCGGAAGGCCGAGCGCCTTGGCTTTGTCGAAGACCCGCGCCATGTGCTCCGGCGAGAAGGCAATGCCCTCGCAAAAACCGTCGACCGCGTCGGCGAGCTTTTCGGCCGCGACGGCAGGCAGGATCGTTCCGGCAACGAGATCGATGAAGGCCTCCTTGTCGCCCTTGGCTTCCGGCGGCAGCGCATGGGCGGCAAGACAGGTCGTGCGGATGGCGACGGCGCGCTCATCGGCCAGCCGGCGAGCGGCGCGCAGCGATTTCTTCTCATTGTCGAGATCGAGACCGTAGCCGGACTTGACCTCGACCGTGGTGACGCCTTCGGCCATCAGTGCGTCGAGGCGCGGCAGTGTTTGAGCGACCAGCTCATCCTCGCTTGCCGCGCGCAGCGACTTGACCGAAGAAACGATGCCGCCGCCAGCGCGGGCCACTTCTTCATAGGTGGCGCCGGCCAGCCGCATCTCGAATTCATTGGCGCGGTTGCCGGCATAGATGAGATGCGTGTGGCAATCGACCAGGCCCGGCGTGACCCAGCGGCCCTCGCAATCGACCGTATCGGCGCCCTGCCCTGCGGCAGCCGGCATATCGGCCTCGGCGCCGGCATAGACGATCAGCCCATCGCGCACCGCAATGGCGCCTTTCTCGACGATGCCGAGACCGGCAGCACCATCGGCCATGGTCGCCAGGCGCGCATTGCGCCATAGCCTCAGGCCGCTCTTCCCGTTTGCTCCACCCATCATCTTTTCCATTTGATTGGATGGCGATTATGTATATACATATTAAAACGCGACGCAAGTGGTATCGTCGCTCGCGCATCGAGATTTGGAGAGGCACGTGACGGCGATCTTTGCGGAACAGGCGCTGCTGCCCGGTGGCTGGCAAGCCAAGGTGAGGATCGCCTTCGATGGCGGCCGTATCGCTACGGTCGAGCCCGGCGCGGCTCCTCGGCCCGGCGATGAACAACACGCCATTCTCGTGCCCGGCATGCCCAATCTGCACAGCCATGCCTTCCAGCGCGGCATGGCGGGTCTCGCCGAACTGCGCGGCCCTTCCGCCGACAGCTTTTGGAGCTGGCGTGACGTGATGTACCGCTTCGCGCCGTCGATGACGCCCGACCAGGTCGAGGCGGTGGCGGCACAGCTTTATGTCGAGATGCTGGAGGCCGGTTTTTCGCGCGTCGGCGAGTTTCACTATCTGCATCACGACCGCGACGGACAGCCTTACGCCAACATTGCCGAAATGGCCGAACGCATCGCCGCGGCGGCTTCGGACACTGGCATCGGGCTGACGCTGCTGCCGGTCTTTTACGCCCATTCCGCTTTCGGCGGCGCGGCGCCTAGTGAAGGCCAGCGGCGATTCATCAATGATGTCGATCGCTTCGGGCGATTGCTTGAGAAGAGCCGCGAAGCCGCTCGCGGCTTGAATCAAGCGATCGTCGGCCTAGCCCCGCACAGTTTGCGGGCCGCGACGCCTGACGAGATCAACGCCGTTGCCGCGATGGCGCCTAACGGTCCGATCCACATCCATGTCGCCGAGCAGGTGAAGGAAGTGGAAGACTGTGTCGCATGGTCAGGCAAGCGTCCGGTCGAGTTCCTGCTGGATAACGCACCGGTCGACAAACGCTGGTGCCTGATCCACGCCACGCATATGACCGAGGCGGAAACGCTTCGCATGGCGCAAAGCGGCGCCATCGCCGGGCTTTGCCCGATCACCGAGGCCAATCTCGGCGATGGTACTTTCCCCGCACCGCTGTTCATCGAGCATGGCGGCCGTTTCGGCGTCGGCTCCGATTCCAATGTGCTGATCGGCCTGCCGGATGAGCTTCGGCAGCTCGAATATTCGCAGCGCCTCGCCCACCGCGCCCGTAATGTGCTGGCGCGCGCTGGCGGTTCGACGGGACGCGCGCTGTTCGACGGCGCGCTCGATGGCGGCAGCCAGGCGCTTGGTGCGGGCTCGTCGCAAATCGCCGCCGGCGGTCCGGCCGATTTCGTTTCGCTCGACCAAAACCATCCGTCGCTCACAGGCAAGGCGGGCGATGCGATTCTCGACGCCTGGATTTTCGCCAATGGCAGCACGGTCGATTGTGTGTGGGTGCATGGCCAGAAGCAGGTCAGCGGCGGCAGGCACGTAAAAAGTGAGGCTGTTGCCGGTCGATTCCGCAGAGTCATGACCGAGCTGTCGCAGAATTGAAGCAGGACGTTTGATGAGCCTGATCGAGATTGACGATGTTGACGGCGGCGAGATTCTCTCGCTGCATCAGCGCATCCTGTCCGACATCCGCGAAAAGATTCTCTCAGGCGCCTGGCCGCCCGGACATCGCATCCCGTTCGAGCACGAACTGACGGCCGAATATAATTGCTCGCGCATGACCGTGAACAAGGCGCTGTCGCAGCTCGCCAAGGCAGGGCTGATCGAGCGCCGCCGCCGTTCCGGCAGTTTCGTGCGCCAGCCGCAATCGCAGGCGGCGGTGCTGGAGTTGCACGACATCAGGATCGAGGTCGAGGCGCTCGGCCTGCCCTATCGCTACGAGCGGCTTGAGCGGGTGAAACGGCGTAGCAACGCCGAGGACCGGCTGCTGCTCGGGCTTTCCGCCGCGGGTCCGGTGCTGGCCCTGGAAGGGCTGCATTTTGCCGGCGAACGGCCGTTCGCACTGGAAGAGCGGCTGATCAATCTCTCAGCGGTGACCGGCGCCAGCGAGGAGGAATTTCTCGACATCGCGCCGGGACCGTGGCTGATCGGCCGCGTGCCGTGGAGCGAGGCCGAACACCGCATCCGCGCCATGGCGGCGGATGAAACCATTGCGGACGCGCTCGACATCGACGCGAACGCGCCATGCCTGGTGGTCGAGCGCCGCACCTGGAGCGCCGAGTATCCGGTCACGCATGTGCGGTTCGTCTATCCGGCGGAGAGCCATACGCTGGTGGCAAGATTCACGCCGTCGCAGGGGTGACTCCCCCTCACCCAGCCTCCGCTTCGCTCGGCTGACCTCTCCCCGGCGGGGAGAGGAGACAACCAGCGCCGGCGCCAATCTCTTCTCCCCGCCGGGGAGAAGGTGGCCGCGAAGCGGCCGGATGTGGGGGAGTGACAGCTCAGATCGCCGCCGTCACAATGATCTCGACCAGGTATTCCGGCGTTGCGAGCTTGGCTTCGCCGGTGGCGCGCGCCGGGGTGTGGCCCTGCGGCACCCACTTGTCCCACTCCGCGTTCATCTCGGCGAAGGTCTTCATGTCGTCGAGCCAGATGATCGCCTGCACGATCTTGGTCTTGTCGGTACCGGCCTTGGCCAGCAATTCGTCGATGGTCTTGAGGATGTCGCGGGTCTGCGAAGCGACGTTGCCGCCGGGCTCGCCGACCTGGCCGGCCAGATAGACGGTGTTGCCGTGGATGACGATCTGGCTCATGCGCGGGCCGACATCGATGCGACGAATGCTCATAGGGTGTTCCTTCGTTTTGAGGGTCGCGCCTGTTTAGAGTCCGCGCCGGCCGCGGGCAAGGCCGCGAGCGCGAAACCAATTGAGCCAATTGTCCGGGCTTGTCCCGTTCACTTACACGCCAAGTTGACCGGCTGCGCCATAAATCCGCCGGCTTGCCCGGTTGACTAATGTAATAACATCACATATCGACAAGGCCCTTAGTTTTCGCCCTCCCTCCGGATCGCCTGATGAATGCTGCCTGCCTGACCTTCCGCGACCTGACGCTGGGCTACAACAGCCATCCCGCCATCCATCATCTCAACGGCGTCGTCCGCAAAGGTTCGTTGACGGCGGTGGTCGGAGCCAATGGTTCGGGCAAATCGACGCTGATGAAGGGTATTGTCGGCGTGCTGAAGCCGATGGAAGGCACGGTGCTGCGCGCGCCCGGCGTGCGCGCCGCCTATCTGCCGCAGCAGTCGGAGCTTGACCGCTCCTTTCCGGCGCGGGTGGTCGACCTTGTCTCGCTCGGCCTGTGGCCGAAGCGCGGCATGCTTGGGCGCTACACCAGGGAAGACCGCGAGTCGGTCAGCAAGGCGCTGATGGCGGTCGGGCTTGGCGGCTTCGAGACGCGGCCGATCGATACGCTGTCCGGCGGCCAGCTGCAGCGCACCCTGTTTGCCCGCGTGCTGTTGCAGGACGCCGATCTCATCCTGCTCGACGAACCGTTCAACGCGGTCGACGCCAAAACCGTCGGCGACCTCATCCAGCTCATCAAGCGCTGGCATGGCGAGGAGCGCACTATCATGGTCGTCGTGCACGACCTCGAGCTTGTCCGGCAGAATTTTCCCGAAACGCTGCTGCTTGCCCGCCAGCCTGTCGCCTGGGGCGACACCAGGGATACGCTGCGGCCGGAGAACATGCTCAAGGCAAGGCGTTTTCACGAGGCCTGGGAAGACAACGCGCCGTGGTGCGAGCCTGACGAGCACGACCATGGGCACGATCATAGTCACGACCATGCGCACGATCACGACCATCACCAGGGCTCCGGCCCGAGGGCGGCGTGATGGATTTCCTCTACGGCCTGTTCATCGCGCCCTTCGCCGATTTCGGCTTCATGCAGCGCGCGCTGTTCGGCTCGCTGATGCTGTCGCTCGGCGCCTGCCCTGTCGGCGTCTTCCTGATGCTGCGGCGCATGAGCCTGTCCGGCGATGCGATGGCGCATGCCATCCTGCCCGGCGCCGCCGCCGGCTTCCTGCTCTATGGGCTGGAAATCCTGCCGATGACGATCGGCGGGCTGATCGCCGGCATCATCGTCGCGCTCGGCGCCGGTGCTGTCTCGCGCTTCACCATCCAGCGCGAGGACGCCTCGATGGCGGCCTTCTATCTGATCTCGCTCGCCGTCGGCGTGCTGATGGTGTCGATCCGCGGCTCCAGCGTCGACCTCATGCATGTGCTGTTCGGCACCGTGCTGGCGCTGAATAATGAGGCGCTGATCCTGATCGGCGGCATCGTTGTGGTGACGCTTGCGTGCCTCGGCATCTTCTGGCGCGCGCTGGTCGCCGAATGCCTCGATCCGCTGTTCCTGCGCTCGGTCAGCCGCATGGGCAGTCCGGTGCATTTCATCTTTCTCGGCCTGGTCGTGCTCAACCTCGTCGGCGGTTTTCAGGCGCTCGGCACGCTGCTGTCGGTCGGGCTGATGATGCTGCCGGCCGCCGCCGCGCGCTTCTGGACGGTGCGCGTCGAGCCGATGTGCGTGCTGGCGGTGCTGATCGGCTTTGCCTCCTGCATTGCTGGACTGCTGTTGTCCTATCACGCGTCGCTGCCTTCCGGCCCGGCCATCATCCTGTCGGCCGGCGTCGTCTATTTCTGCTCGATCCTATTCGGCACGCGCGGCGTGCTGCGCGCCCGCATCGTGCATCACCGCCACCGCACCGCCTGACCAATCCCCAGCCAAGGAGACTGCCCAATGTCGAAATCCCTCCGCGCCGCTTTGACGATGAGCGTTATAACATTAAGCGCTTTCGCCACCTCGGCGGCCTTCGCGGCGCCGCTCAAGGTGGTGGCGAGCTTCACCGTCATTGCCGATTTTGCCAAGAACGTCGGCGGCGACCGCGTCAACATCACCACCATCGTCGGGCCCGACGGCGACGCGCATGTCTACGAGCCGAGCCCGGCCGACGCGGTGGCGATGGCGAATGCCGATATCGTCCTGGTCAACGGGCTGCATTTCGAAGGTTTCCTGCAGCGCCTGGTCGACGCCAGCGCCACCAAGGCTTCGATCGTGACGCTGACCAAGGGCGTGACGCCGATCGACTTCAAGCCTGAATTCGCCGATGCGGACGCCGCCGAAGGCGCCGGCATCGGCGGCGGCAAGACGGTCACCGATCCGCATGCCTTCCAGTCGATCGCCAACGCCAAGATCTATGTGAAGAACATCGCCGATGCCTTCTGCGCGGCCGACAGCGAAGGCTGCGTCGGCTATCAGACCAATGCCGCCGCCTACACCAAGAAACTCGATGCGCTGGAGATCGAGGTGAAAGCCGCGATCCAGTCGATCCCCGAAGCCAAGCGCGTCGTCATCACCTCGCATGACGCCTTCGGCTATTTCGAGCACGAATACGGCCTGACGTTCCTTGCCCCGCAAGGCATCTCGACCGATTCCGAGCCGTCGGCCGCCGACGTCGCCAAATTGGTCGAAGAGGTCAAGCAGGACAAGGCGGCAGCGATCTTCATCGAGAACATCACCAACCCGCGGCTGATCGAGCAGATTGCCAGCGAAACCGGCATCAAGGTGGGCGGCACGCTTTATTCGGATGCGCTGTCGCAGCCCGATGCCCCGGGCTCGACCTATATCGACATGATGCACAACAACATCACGCAGATTAAAGGCGCGATCCTCGGCAGTTGAGCTGACCTCCGGGGGAAAACGACCAACGCCGGCGCTGCCCCCTCATCCGCCCTTCGGGCACCTTCTCCCCGTGAACGGGGAGAAGGAAGGAAGACGGTTGGAATTTCCCGCGCACGATGTCTATTTGGCAGAGAATTCCTTCAATGCGGATTGCCGCCCCTCGCCCGGAGTGGCAAGACTGCCGTCAACGAGATCGCGAGGACGACACCATGGAATACCGCCAGATCAGCGACGACTACTCGGTCTCCGGCCAGATCCAGCCGCAGGATATCGCGGCCATCAAGGACGCCGGCTTCAAGAGCGTGATCTGCAACCGGCCGGACGACGAACAGCCCGGCCAGCCCTCGGCCGAAAGCGTCAAGGCAGCGGCGGAGGCGGCAGGGCTTACCTTCCGCTACATCCCGGTAATCAGCGGCCAGATCACACAGGATAATGTCGATGACCAGGCCAAGGCGTTGAACGAACTCGAAGGCCCGGTGTTCGCCTATTGCCGCTCCGGAGCCCGCTGCACCAATCTTTATGGGCTGATCCAGCAGCAGCGGGGATAAGGGGCTGATTGGCAAAGAAGCCAATCCCCCAACGTAGCGATCCTTCGCGCGCCCCGCTGTCCTGCCGGCGCATCCAACAAACCCGCGAAAGCTAGATCGGCAGTGCGCCGGTTTCCTTGAGCGTTTCCAGCACGATTGCCGTCTTCACATGCTGGACCGATTCATGCGGCAGCAGAACGCCGTTGACGAACTCCGACAATGATTTGAGATCGGGCGTCACCACCTTCAAGATGTAATCCATCTCGCCGGTCAGCGCATGCGCTTCCTGCACCTCGGGCAAGCGTGCCACCAATTCGCCGAAGCGCCGCGCATTGTCGCGGTTGTGGGTGGCCAGGGTCACCGAGATGACGTTGACCAGCGAAAAGCCCAGTTTGTCGCGATCGAGCACGGCACGATAGCCTTTGATATAGCCGTCCTCCTCGAGCCGCAGGCGGCGGCGCGAGCATTGCGAGGCCGACAGGTTCACGCGCTCCGCCAGATCGTTGTTGGTGTAACGCGCATCGTCCTGCAAAAGCGCCAGTATCTTGCGGTCAAATTGGTCAACGCGCGTATCATCCATGGAATTTCCTCCAACCATGCACAATTTGCGCACATCTAGTGCATTACGGGCGGTCGAATGCAAGCACCGTGCGGCGGCTCCGCGCTATCATGGTGAAAGATGGCCAATCCGGCCGTAACAGCTTTCGGAGGACTATCATGGGCCCCTTCCCGCACGACGCCCCGCCCGCGAAAATCAGCAAGCAAAACCCCGCAGGCACTGACGGTTTCGAATTCGTCGAATTCGCGCATGCGGAGCCGGCGAAGCTTGCCGAGTTGTTCACCCGCATGGGCTATGTCGCGGTGGCGAAGCACCGCTCGAAGGACATCACCGTCTGGCGCCAGGGCGACATCAACTATGTCGTCAACGCCGAGCCCGGCTCGCATGCGATGAAATTCGTCGACAAGCATGGTCCTTGCGCGGCCTCGATGGCTTGGCGCGTGGTCGATGCGAAACACGCTTTCGACCATGCCGTATCGACGGGCGCCACGCCTTATGAAGGCACCGACAAGGCGCTCGACGTGCCGGCGATCGTCGGCATCGGCGGCTCGCTGCTCTATTTCATCGAAGCCTATGGCGAGAAGGGCTCGGCCTATGACGCCGAGTTCGAGTGGCTGGGCGAGCGCGACCCGAAGCCCGAGGGCGTCGGCTTCTATTTCCTCGACCACCTCACCCACAATGTCTATCGCGGCCAGATGGACAAGTGGTGGGACTTTTACCGCGAGCTGTTCGGCTTCAAGCAGATCCATTTCTTCGACATCGACGGCAAGATCACCGGTCTGGTCAGCCGCGCCATCACCTCGCCCTGCGGCAAGATCCGCATTCCGCTCAACGAGTCGAAGGACGACACCAGCCAGATCGCCGAGTACCTGAAAAAGTACAATGGCGAAGGCATCCAGCACATCGCGGTCGGCACCGACGCCATCTACGAGGCAACCGACAAGCTCGCCGCCAACGGGCTGAAATTCATGCCTGGACCGCCGGAGACCTACTACGACATGTCGTACGACCGCGTGAACGGCCATGACGAGCCGATCGAGCGCATGAAAAAGCACGGCATCCTGATCGACGGCGAAGGCGTGGTCGACGGCGGCATGACCAAGATCCTGCTGCAGATTTTTTCGAAAACCGTCATCGGCCCGATCTTCTTCGAGTTCATTCAGAGGAAGGGCGACGAGGGCTTTGGCGAGGGCAATTTCCGCGCCCTGTTCGAATCGATCGAGCAGGACCAGATCAAGCGCGGCGTGATCAAGGTGGACGGCAAGGCGGCGTAGGCTCGCTTGCAACTCGACCTCTTATGACCTAAATTCTGGTCATAAGAGGTCGTCTATGAATATTCCCATGGCAAAAGCGAAGGCACAGCTTTCCGAGCTGGTGAAGCGCGCCCAGGCCGGCGAGAAGATCCATCTGACAAAGCACGGAGAGGTCGTCGCAACCTTGAGTGCGCCCGTTCGCGTCGGCGGGAGTAAGGGTTTGTTTGGAGCCTTAAAGGGCCAGATCCGCATATCGGACGATTTCGATGAACTCGGTCCCGAATGGGACGAGTACATTAAATGAGCCCCAGATATCTGGTCGACACCCATATTCTGCTTTGGGTGCTCAATGCGGACTCACGTCTCTCGGATCATCATCGCAACATATTTCTGGCAGGCGAAGATGTGACCGTCAGCTCCATCTCGGTGGCCGAGATCGCCATCAAAAAATCGCTTGGCAAGATTACGCTCTCGGGCGACGTCGTCGACATTCTACGATCGAACGGGATTCCAATCCTCAGCGTGAATGAAGTGCATGCTGCGAGGCTTGAGCATTTGCCACTTCATCATCGCGATCCGTTTGACCGCCTCCTCATCGCGCAGGCTCAAATCGAAGGCCTGACGCTGGTCACAGCAGATCGGCAGTTTTCAGCCTATGACGTTGCCTTGGCGTAATTATCCCAACGCCAGCCGCTCGACCTCGTCCTTCCTGAGCTTCACGTCACATAGAGCGCTTCGCCCGGCATCGCCCTACCCCCTTTAAAGCTGAAGCATGATGCTATCCGAAAACCGCGTCACACTTTTCGGCATCATGCTCTAATATTTCTCGACCTTCTGTTCGATGGCGCCGAAGATCGAATGTCCGGTCTTGTCCTTCATCTCGATGCGCACGGTGTCGCCGAAATGCAGGAAGGACGTCTTCGGCTCGCCGCTCTCGATGGTCTCGATCATGCGCAGTTCGGCGATGCAGGAATAGCCGGCGCCGCCAGCCGAGACCGGCTTGCCAGGCCCGCCGTCGAGCTTATTGGAGACGGTGCCCGAGCCGATGATGGTGCCGGCGGCGAGCGGCCTTGTCTTGGCGGCATGCGCGATCAGCGCCGGGAAGTCGAAGGTCATGTCGATACCGGCATTGGCGCGGCCGAACGGCTTGCCGTTGAGGTCGACGAGCAGCGCAAGATTGACCTTGCCGCCGTCCCAGGCGTCGCCCAGTTCGTCCGGCGTCACCGCAACCGGCGAGAAGGCGGAGGACGGCTTCGACTGGAAGAAGCCGAAGCCTTTGGCCAGTTCCGGCCCGGTGATGGCGCGCAGCGTTACGTCGTTGACCAGCATGACGAGGCGGATCGCCGCCCTTGCCGCATCCAGCCCGGCACCCATCGGCACGTCGTCGACGATGACGGCGACTTCCGCCTCCATGTCGATGCCAAAAGCTTCGTCGGCCATGCGGATCGGGTCGCGCGGTGCAATGAAGGCGTCCGAGCCGCCCTGATAGATCAGCGGATCGGTCCAGAAGCTTGCCGGCATCTCGACGCCGCGCGCTTTGCGCACCAGCTCGACATGGTTCACATAGGCCGAGCCGTCCGCCCATTGATAGGCCCGCGGCAGCGGCGAATGCGCGTCATGCTCGTGGAAGCGCGCGGACGGCACGGCGCTGGTTTCGAGCGATTCCGCCATTGCCGCCAGATGCGGCGCGATCCGACGCCAGTCGTCGAGCGCGGCCTGCAGCATCGGCACCAGGAAAGAGGCATCGGTGAACCGCGTCAGATCGCGCGAGACGACGACCAGCTTTCCGTCGCGCGTCCCGTTCTTCAAAGTGGCAAGCTTCATGCGGTTTCCTCTCCTGACGCGGCGTGCGCCGCTTGGCCCCACAACAAGGCCGTTATCGACGATCGTCAAGCCGCCGGCTTAAGTTTTCCCGCGCAAGCGAATTTCTTTCAGGACCAATCGCCCTCCGGCGTGCCGTTGAAGCGCTTCTTCAGGTCGGCCCAGCAGTCGATGTAGTTGTCCTGCAGGGTGCCAAGCTCGGCGGCGTAGCGGGTCAGCATCTGGGGAAAGCGGGTCTCGAACATGAAGGCCATGGTGTTGTCGAGCTTGACCGGCTTCAGGTCGGCGCGGGTGGCTTTCTCAAAGCCTGTCGCATCAGGCCCATGCGCCAGCATCTGGTTGTGCAGGCTGATGCCGCCGGGGACGAAACCCTCCTCCTTGGCATCGTACTGGCCATGGATCAGGCCCATGAATTCGCTCATGATGTTGCGGTGGTACCAGGGCGGGCGGAACGTGTTCTCGGCCACCAGCCAGCGCGGCGGGAAGATGACGAAGTCGACATTGGCCGTGCCCTCCTCGCCGCTCGGCGCCGTCAGCACGGTGAAAATGGACGGGTCGGGATGGTCGAAGAGGATGGCGCCGACCGGCGAAAACGTCGCCAGATCATATTTATAGGGCGCGTAATTGCCGTGCCAGGCGACGACATCGAGCGGCGAATGGCCGAGCTCGGTGACGTGGAAAGTGCCGCACCATTTGACGATCAGCCGGCAAGGCGTCTCCTTCTCCTCGAACCAGGCGCAAGGCGTCTTGAAATCGCGCGGATTGGCCAGGCAATTGGCGCCGATCGGGCCGCGGTCGGGCATGGTGAACTTGGCGCCGTAATTCTCGCAGACAAAGCCGCGCGCCTCCTTGTCGGCGAGCTCGACCTTGAAGACCAGGCCGCGCGGCAGCACCGCGATCTCGCCGGGCCGAAGCTCGATAACGCCCATCTCGGTGACGAAGCGCAGCGCGCCGACCTGCGGCACGACCAGCAACTCGCCGTCGGCGTTGAAAAAATGATCGTCGACCATCGAGCGGTTGGCGACATAGACATGCGCGGCCATGCCGGACTGGCCGATCGCGTCGCCGGCCGTGGTGAAGCTGCGCATGCCGGAGATGAAGTCGGTCGGCTCGCTCGGCATCGGCGTCGGGTTCCAGCGGTACTGGCCGAGCGCCAGTTGATGGTCGGCGATGTCCGGCCCTGTCTTCCACAAGGGATAGCTCACGCCTTGGAAGCGGCCGGTGTGTTTGACGCTCGGGCGGATGCGGTAGAGCCAGGAACGCTCGTTGGTGCCGCGCGGCGCGGTGAAAGGCGAGCCGGAGAGCTGCTCGGCGTAGAGACCGTAGGCCGGGCGCTGCGGCGAGTTGCGGCCTTGAGGCAATGACCCGGGCAGTGTCTCGGTCTCGAAATCATTGCCGAAGCCCGGCATGTAGGAAAAGGCCATCCGATCCTCCCTGATCCCGGCTTCAAGCTTCACAAAGCCCTGCCTGCCGGCGATGTTGACCAAACTGGTTTCATTTGTAACCATTGAAAATGTAACTATCAACGGCCACGGCATGCGTCATGGAACCCGACATTCTCGAACTGGAAAGCTTCCTGCCCTACCGGCTCTACCGGCTGGCCGACGCTGTCAGCCGCGAGTTCTCGCGCGTCTACAAGGAGCGCCATGGCCTGACGCGGCCGGAGTGGCGTACGCTATCAGGCCTCGGCCAGCGCGGCACGATGACGGCGACGGAGCTCGGCGAGCAATCGGCCATGCACAAGACCAAGGTGTCGCGCGCGGTGGCTGAGTTGGAGCGGCGGCGGTGGCTGACGCGCACGCCGGACGAAAACGATCGGCGTGTGGAGCATCTGGCGCTCACCAAGGCGGGGCTGGCCGCCTATCGCGAGATGGTGCCGCTGGCGAAGGCGTTTGAAGGGGAGCTGCTGGCGAGGATGAGTGCGGACGAGCGCGCGGCGGTGGCTACAGGAATCGCGGCGATGGAGAGGGCGTTGGAAGAAAAGAGCTGATCGGCTGGCGCGAGGCCCCCCTCTCTATCCTGCCGGACATCTCCCCCTCTTGGGGGGAGATTGGCAGCTTTAGCGACGGCGCTCATCTTGCAACGTCTGCAATTGGCGAAGGCCGGCGTGACGGCTAGTCTCCCCTCTTGAGGGGGAGATGTCCGGCAGGACAGAGAGGGGGGCGAAGGAACTCGACGTCTCTATCGACGCGCCTCACCAATCCATCACCACCTTGCCCGAACTCCCACTCCGCATCGCATCGAACCCAACCTGGAAATCATCGATACCGATCCGGTGCGTGATCAACCCCGACACATCGAGCGGTCCCTGCACCAGAGCGATCATCTTGTACCAGGTCTCGAACATCTCGCGGCCGTAGATGCCCTTCAAGTGCAGCATCTTGAAGATGACCTTGTTCCAGTCGATCTCGAAGCCGGTCGGCGCGATGCCCAAAATGGCGATCTTGCCGCCATTGTTCATGGTGTCGATCATATCGCGGAAGGCAGGTGCTGCGCCCGACATCTCCAGGCCGACATCGAAACCTTCGGTCATGCCGATCGAGGGCATCACGTCTCGCAGTTTTTCCTTCGAGGCATCGACGACATGCTGGACGCCGAGCTTTCGCGCCAGGTCGAGCCGCACCGGGTTGATGTCGGTGATGACGACCTTTCGGGCGCCGACGCATTGCGCGACAAGCGCGCCCATGATGCCGATCGGCCCGGCGCCGGTGACCAGCACGTCCTCGCCGACCAGATCGAAGGACAAAGCGGTGTGGACCGCATTGCCGAGTGGATCGAAGATCGCCGCGATCTCGTCGGGCACATCGTCGGGAATCGGCACGACATTGTGCTGCGGGATGACGAGATATTCGCCGAAGGCGCCGGGACGGTTGACGCCGACGCCGAGCGTGTTGCGGCACAGATGCCCTCGCCCGGCGCGGCAGTTGCGGCAATGGCCGCAGACGATATGGCCCTCACCCGAGACGCGCTGGCCGACCTTGTATTCGGTGACCGCGGCGCCGAAATCGGCGACCGTGCCGACAAATTCATGACCGGTCACCATGGGTACAGGTACGGTTTTCTGCGCCCACTGGTCCCAATTGTAGATATGGACATCTGTGCCGCAGATCGCGGTCTTCTTAACCTTGATCAGCACGTCGTTGGGGCCGATGTCCGGCACCGGCACCTCTTCCATCCAGATGCCCGGCTCGGCCTTGGCCTTCACCAGCGCCTTCATCATGTTGGACATTCTTTTGTTCCTTGAATCCCTTGATCCGGAATTGCTTTTCAGCCGCTCAGGAAATCACCCCAAGTTCCTTGCCGGTCGCGCCGAACGCCTCGACCGCGCGGTCGATGTCGGCGCTGGAATGCGCCGCCGACATCTGGGTGCGGATGCGGGCCTGGCCTTTCGGCACCACCGGGAAGGAAAAGCCGATGACATAGATGCCGCGCTTCAGCATGCGCGCCGCCATTTCCTGCGCCAGGGCCGCATCGCCCAGCATTACCGGGATGATCGGGTGGTCGGCGCCGGCCAGCGTGAAACCCAACTTGCCCATCTGCGACCGGAAGCGTTCCGCGTTTGCATATAGGCGCTGGCGCAGCGCGTCGCCATGGCGGATCAGGTCGAACACCTTGATCGAGGCGCCGGCGATGGCCGGCATCAGCGTGTTGGAGAAGAGATAGGGCCGCGAGCGCTGGCGCAGCCAGTCGACCACCTGGCCCTTGCCCGACGTGTAGCCGCCGGAAGCGCCGCCGAGTGCCTTGCCGAGCGTGCCGGTAATGATGTCCACCCTGCCCTCGACGCCGCAATGCTCGGCCGAGCCGCGGCCTTGTCTGCCGACGAAGCCGACCGCATGGCTGTCGTCGACCATGACCATGGCGTCGTATTTCTCAGCGAGATCACAGACGCCCTTGAGGTTGGCGATGATGCCGTCCATCGAAAACACGCCGTCCGTGGCGATCAGCCGGAAGCGGCAATCCTTGGCTTCCTTCAGCCGCGCTTCCAGATCGGCCATGTCGTTGTTGGCGTAACGGAAGCGCTTGGCCTTCGACAGCCGCACACCGTCGATGATCGAGGCATGGTTCAGCGCGTCGGAGATGATGGCGTCCTCCTCGCCAAGCAGCGTCTCGAACAGGCCGCCATTGGCATCGAAGCAAGAGCCGTAAAGAATGGTGTCGTCCATGCCGAGGAAGGACGAGATCGTGGATTCGAGCTGCTTGTGCTCTTCCTGCGTGCCGCAGATGAAGCGCACCGAGGCCATGCCGTAGCCATAACGGTCGAGCGCCTGCTTTGCGGCATTGCGCAAATCCGCGTTGTCGGCAAGGCCGAGATAGTTGTTGGCGCAGAAATTCAGCACCTTTTCGCCGCCGACCTCGATCTGCGCCGACTGCATCGAGGAAATGACCCGCTCGGACTTGTAGAGCCCGGCCGCTCTCAGGCCCTTAAGCTCGCTGTCGATATGGGAGAGGAATGCTGCGCTCATGGTCCTGCCCTGTTGCGTTCGAGGCGGGACTGTCGCGCTCCTCCCGAGAAAAATCCACCGCAAAAACGACCGCTTCGGTGGGGTTGCGAAAGCGAGCCTGCAATCCTTGGCGATAGCGCGATGACGATACACTCAAAAACGGGTGCGCGGGAAACGACATGATAACCATCTTATAAGCTTGTCGCGTCGCCGCGAACGCCGGCCCGGCCTGCTTGCCGACCTGTTAACTCTTTCAAGGCAAGCGTTTCCCGTCGCGAATCCCGGGCAGGATTCCGTCGACCGCAGGGGGCACCCAACTATGTCGCAGCAGCCAGTGCAGAGCGTTTCGCGCAAGCTCGTTCTGCTGATCAAGAGCGGCTACTGGCTGGCTCTGGTCATCATCGCCGCGATGGTGATCGCCTCCTTCCTGCTTCTCCAGCAATTGATGGCGCAGCAGCAGCACAACGACGCGCTGCTCGACATCGTCTCGACGCAAAAGGCGCTGTCGCAGCGCATCGTCTTCCTGGCGAGCGCCACCGGCGCCGCTTCGCGCGACAAGCAGCCGGCGCTCGTCACCGCGCTCAAACAAGCGACGCAGGAGTTCGAGACCAATTACGACCGCCTGCTGACGGAAACCGGCGCCGACCCGCAGTCGCCGGCGGTTAACGATCCGAAGTCGATCGAATATGTATTGTTCAGCAAGCCGTTCCATCTCGACTATTTCTCGGTCGGCCTGATCGCCAACGGCGAGCGGCTCGCCTCATCCTTCGAGTCCCAGCTCGGCATGCAGGCCCAGAGCTACAAGGGTGGCGTCGATCGCGTCGGCCTCGACGCCTCCGTCGCCAACGCGACGATGTCCGGCTACGCCGCGCTCGGCCAGCGCATCAGCGCCTTTGCCGACGAACGTTCGGGCAAGATGCTCGACCTGCATCGCACGCTGTTCTTCGCCACCATTGGCGTCATCATTCTGGTGGCGCTGTTCATCTTCCGCCCGATGTCCAACGCCATCCTGCGCAAGACGCATGAGCTGGTCGACGCGCGCAATTCGATGGCCTTCATCGCCGTGCATGACGGCCTGACCGGGCTGCACAACCGCACCTTCCTCACCGAACATTTCGAAACGCTGATCAAGGGCGCGCATCGTCGGCGCGAACGGCTGGCGGTGATCCAGTTCGACCTCGACCGCTTCAAGCAGATCAACGATACGCTGGGCCACGCCGCCGGCGACTATGTGCTGGTGGTGACAGCGCAGCGCATGCGCGATTCCTGCCGCGCGTCCGACCTTTGCGCCCGGCTCGGCGGCGATGAGTTCGTCATGATCCTCAACGGCGCCGGTTCCACCGAGGACATTCATACGCTGGCCAAACGCATCATCGGCGAGATCAACGAGCCGATCACTTTCCAGGGCGCGACCATCATGCCCGGCGCCAGCGCCGGCATTGCGGTCTATCCGGTCGACGCCGACAACGCGCAGGACCTTCTCGTCCATGCCGACCTCGCGCTTTACTCGGCCAAGAAGCTTGGCGGCGGCAGCTTCTCCTTCTTCTCCGAAGAATTGAGGCGCGAGCTCGACTACCGCAAGCAGCTCGAGCAGGACATCCGCACCGCGATCGCCGACAAAGCCTTCCAGGTCTATTTCCAGCCGCAGGTGTCGCTGACCAGCGGTAAGATCAGCGGCATCGAGGCTCTGGTGCGCTGGAAGCACGCGACGCGCGGCATGATCTCGCCCGGCGAGTTCATTCCCGTGGCCGAGAAATGCGGCTTCATGCCGGATATCGGCCGCATCGTCATCACCAAGGCGATCGAGGAAGCCGCCGAATGGAACCGCGCCGGCATCGATTTCGGGCGCCTCGCCGTCAATGTCTCGGGCACGGAACTGCGCGAGGCCGACTTCGACAATTTCCTGTTCTCGACCCTGGAACGCGTCGGACTGCCGCCACAGAAACTGTCGCTGGAAATCGTCGAATCCGTCATCCTCGACGACGAGAAGACCGGCATTGCCGCGAAGCTCCGCCACATCCGCGCCGCTGGCGTGCATCTCGAGCTCGACGATTTCGGCACGGGCTATGCCTCGCTCAGCCACGTCAACCCCAATGAGATCGACCGGCTGAAGATCGACCGCCGCTTCGTCCAGAACATCAACGAGAATGGCGACAACACCAAGATCGTGCGCGCCATCACCGAGCTTGCCCGCGGGCTCGGCATCTCGATCGTGGCCGAGGGTGCGGAGACCGAGGCCGAGCTCGATTCGCTGATGGCGATCGGCTGCGACCAGGTGCAGGGCTACTCCATCGCCTTCCCGATGCCGCAGGACAAGGCGCGCGAATGGCTGCTGGCGCGCAGCCCGAAGAAGGCGAAGCTGAAGGTGGTGCGGGGCAGCCTGGTTTAGGGTCTGTTGCTATTCGGGTGAAGCCGGCCTGCGAACGGTGGCTTCCTGCGCTTCCGGTGCTCACGTACTTCAAGTACGCTCCGCTCCGGTTCTCGGAAGCCACCGTTCTCGACTCGGCCTGACCCGAATCCCAACAGACCCTTGGCGTGGCGGTCTGCCACGATCGCAAATGGATCTCGCGGATGCCACTTCGTTTTGTACTGCTGATGCTGTTGTTGATCGCCTCACCGGCCTTGGCCGCCGACCGAACCATCTATCTCACCTTCGACGACGGTCCGCTGAACGGCACCAGCAACATCCTCGATGTGCTGCAGGCCGAGCAGGTGCCGGCCACGCTGTTCATGGTCGGCATGCATGCCGAGGCCAGCGCGACCAATCGAGCGCTGCTGCAGCGGGCGAAATCGATGCCGCTGGTGACGATCGGCAACCACAGCTACAGCCATGCCTACAACCATTATCGGCACTTTTACGGCGACACCGAAGGCGTCGTGGCCGATATGCTGCGGGCCAATGCCGTGCTGGGGCTCAAGCCGGCCGTGCATGCGCGGCTGCCGGGACGCGACGTGTTTCGTTTGCCCAGCTATTCGCAAAACGACAATTCGCTCGGCCCGGCACAGGCAGGACGCGAGGATCCCGATTACGAATTCGTCGCGGCCTCAGGCTTCTGGCTTTACGGCTGGGATCATGAATGGGTGCATGAGGACAGCGGCAAGCCGGTGCAGAGCGTCGACCATCTGGTGAGCGAGATCGACCATCTGTTCAGCTACAACCGGTTCGTCAAGCCGCACAAACTGATCCTGCTCATGCATGACGAGATGTTCCAGGACACTTTCGACGGCAAGGCGAAGCTGACGGCGCTGATCGCCGCGCTGCGGCTGCGCCATTACGCCTTCGGCGCGATCGCGGGCTATGACTGAGGCGAATTAGCTGCCCGCATTCGACCTCAGCGCCGCAAGCACCTCGGCGAATTCGGCCAGCCGTTCGTCTTCAATGCCTTTGCGCAATCGCTTATCGAAGGCGAGCGCTGCCAGGCGCAACGTCTCGAACATGGCTTCGCCGGCATCGGTCAACTCCACCTGATGCACCCGCCGGTTTTCCGGATCGCGCCGGCGCGTCAGCAGGCCTTGCGCTTCCATGGCGTTGAGGTGGTGCGTCAGCGTCGCGCCCTGGATGCCGATCATGCCTGCCAGTTCGCGCTGGTTGGCGAGTTCCTTCGACTTGACCGACAGCAAGGTCAGCCAGACCGGCAGCGTGCCGCCGGCCTCGACCATCGCGGCATCGAAAGCCTGCGCCACGATCTTTGAAGTGCGGGCGAGATTCATGCCGACAGGCGGACGGTCAAACGGTGTCATGACGTGACAGTAGAGCAAGCCATGGGAAGGTGAAACTCGGCTTCATGGTTGACATCTAACCATTAGATATCTAACTTTGTCTTATTGATGGCGTCGCGAACATGGCTGCGACGCGGCAGGCAGCAGAGAGGAATGCGGTCATGCAATATGTCTACATCATCACCATCGGCCTGCACGTCATGGCCGGCGTCTTCTGGGCCGGCACGACCATCGCGGTTGCCCGCGATCCGGACATCAAGGCGGAGCGTTTCATCCGGCCGCAATTGGGCGCCTCGGGCGTAGTGTTCCTGACCGGCATACTGCTCTGGTATTTCTTTCATGAAGGGTCTTTCGGCTCGATGGAGAAGGTGCTGGCGCTTGGCATTTTGACCGCGCTGGTCGCCGCCGGCGTGCAGGGCGCCCTTGTGGCCTCCGCCAGCAGACAGCTCGCCGGCGCCGATCAAGCGACGCAGGCTGAGCTGCGGGCAAGAATGACCCGAGGCGAACGCATCGCCGGTGGGCTGCTGGTCATCACCGTGTTTTGCATGGCGACCGCCAAGCTGTTTTGAGATCGCACGGCCGGTGCAAGCCGACCTTGCGCGGCGCGCAATCGACCCAAGCGGCAGGTGGCTCTCCTTGCGAAGGTCGGTTGCGCGTCTTTCTTGTTTGAGCATGATCTTTTCCAAAAAACCGGTTTCCACTTTTTGGGATCATGCTCGAGGATCAAATCCTGATGCCAAACCGAATGCCGTCATAGATGGCGGCGTGGATGTTGCGGGAGGCGACCGCGTCGCCGATGCGGAAGACAACAAAGGCGCCTTCGTGATTGCGCGCGGGGAAGATCTCGCCGCCATTCACCAGCCGCTCGTAGTCGACCGCGCCGCCGTTTTTCGAGAGTGGCTTCAGCGCAAGGTAGAGGTCGTCGAGGGGCGCCGTGCCATGCTCGACCACCACCTGATCGACGCGCCGCACGCCGCGCCAGCCATCGGCGAAATCGGAGGCAAGCTCGGCGACGAGCTGGTTGCCCTCGCGCCGCACCGAACGCAGCCTGGTGTTGATGGTGACGGTGACGCCCTTTTCGTGGAAGGCGCGCATATAGGGCACATGGTTCATGCCCCCCATCTCCGGCGCGAAGAAGCGCTCCGGCGAGACCAGCTCCAGTTTCGAACCGGCGTTGGCGATCAGCTCCGCCGCGCCCATGCCCTGATGGCCGCCATTGTCGTCATAGACAAGCACATTCTCGGCCGGCTTGACGCCGCCCGCCATGATGTCCCAACTCGATGTGACGAGGTTGTCGCCGGCGGCCAGGGGCGGGTTCTGCGGCACGCCGCCGGTGGCGACGATCACCACGTCCGGTGACAGCGCCAGCACATCGTCCTTTTCGGCCCAGGTGTCGTAGCGGACTTCGACCCCCAGGCGATCGAGCTCGGCCAGCCGCCAGTCGATGATGCCGATCAGCTCCTTGCGGCGCGGGTTCTGGGTAGCCAACCGCACCTGGCCACCAGCCTGTCCGGAGGCTTCAAGCACGGTGACCTGATGGCCGCGCTCGGCGGCGACACGCGCAGCTTCGAGACCGCCGGCGCCAGCGCCGACCACCACGACCTTTCTCTTTGGCCCTTCTGTCTTGACGATGATGTGCGGAATTTCGGCCTCGCGGCCGGTCGCGGCATTGTGGACGCAGAGCGCCTCGCCGCCTTCATAGATGCGATCCAGGCAATAAGTAGCGCCGACGCAAGGGCGGATCTCATGCTCGCGGCCCTCCATCACCTTCCGGATGATATGCGGATCGGCGATGTGGGCGCGCGTCATGCCGACCATGTCGAGCTTGCCGGTGGCGATCGCGTGACGAGCGGTGGCGACATCGGAGATGCGCGCGGCGTGGAACGTCGGGAACTTCGTCGCCGCCCTCACCTCGCCGGCGAAATCGAGATGCGGCGAGGAGCGCATGCCGGTCACCGGAATGACCTTGGTCAGCGCCGCGTCGGTTTCGATGGTGCCGCGTATGATGTTGAGGAAATCGACCTTGCCGCCGCCGGCGAGCCGTTTTGCGATCTCCACGCCCTCAGCCTTCGAGATGCCCTTGTCGAGATCCTCGTCGGCGACCATGCGGATGCCGACGATGAATTTTTCGCCGACGGCTTTGCGCACCGCGTCCAGCACCATGTCGGTAAAGCGCAGCCGGTTGTCGAGCGAGCCGCCGAACTCGTCGTCGCGATGATTGGTGGCCGGCGACCAGAAACCGTCCATCAGGTGGCCGTAAGATTCGAACTCGATGCCGTCGAGGCCAGCCGCTTGGCAGCGCTGCGCAGCTGATGCATAGTCGGCGACGATGCGCTCCATGTCCCAGTCCTCGATGGTCTTTGGGAAGGCGCGATGCGCCGGCTCGCGTACCGGCGAGGCCGACAGCACCGGCAGCCAGTCGGCCTTGTTCCAGCCGGTGCGGCGTCCGAGATGGGTGATCTGGATCATCACCTTGCAGTCATGCTCGTGGCAGGCATCGGCAAGCTCCGCCAGCCACGGCACGATCCGGTCGTCATAGACATGCAGATTGCCGAAGGCGGCGGGGCTGTCGCGCGACACGATCGCCGAGCCCGCCGTCATGGTCAGCGCCATGCCGCCTTTGGCCTTCTCGGCATGATAGAGCCGGTAGCGCGCCTTCGGCATGCCGTCCTCCGAATAGGCCGGCTCATGGCTGGTCGACATCACGCGGTTCTTCAGCGTCAGGTGCTTGAGCTGGTAAGGTTGGAGAAGCGGGTCGTTGCTGGTCATCTTCTTCCTGCCGTTTCAATTTGTGCTAATGAGCCGCCGAACATGCCGTACCCTGTTGGATCACGGCGCACTTTCAATCGATTTCGTCTGCCGCCCTTGCAGTCATCGGCGACAGCAAGGAGCCGCCCATGACCGACGCCAAGAACCTCACCCAGCTCGGCAAGCACGTCGAGACGCCACAGAGCCCTGAACAGGCGGTCCTGGAGACAGTGCCGTTCCAGCGCGGCGACGGCCCGCCGGCCATCGTGCGCTTCACCTGCCCGGAATTCACCTCGCTCTGCCCCGTCACCGGCCAGCCGGATTTCGCCCACATCGTCATCGACTACGCGCCCGATAACGCGCTGGTGGAATCGAAATCGCTGAAGCTGTTCATGACCTCTTTCCGCAACCATGGCGCCTTCCACGAGGACTGCACGGTGATGATTGGACAGCGCATTGTGGCTGCGACCAGGCCGCTATGGTTGCGCATAGGCGGCTATTGGTATCCGCGCGGCGGCATTCCGATCGACGTCTTCTGGCAGACCGGCGCGCCGCCGGAAGGCGCATGGCTGCCCGACACTGGTGTTGCGCCTTATCGGGGACGAGGCTGAGCGGTCATCCATGGCTGCTACCAGGCTGGCAAAGATTCTTTGACAGGAATGGCAGCACCGCGTTCATGTATCGCGACTGGTCGAAACGCAGAAGGTCGACATGGCCAGCGCCCTCGAACCAGACGAGTTCGGCTCCAGCTGCCGCGTCCTGCAAGGCCGTCACCTGCCCGCGATCGATGAACGGATCGACGGTTCCCGCCAAAAGGATCAGCGGCCTGCCGATCCGGCCGACGCGATCGACCGGCCGGACATCGTCGGCGCTGAAGCCGAGGCGCACCGGCATCTGCGCCAGCAGCACATCGGCTTGCAGCCCGCGCAGAACGGTGAACGGCATGCGCCAGGCCGTCGTCTCGCGCAGGGTCGCGTAGAGCTGTTCCAGCACATAGGCATCGGCCAGTGTTCCCGGCGTTGCGAACACCAGCGAGGCAGCGCCCAGCGACGAGCCCAGCGCGCCGAGCTTCTGGCCCGGAAAGCGCTGCCGCGCGTAGATGCGGGCGGCATCCTGCCCTTCGGTGTAGCCGAAGCCCTGAACGGTGCCGCCGCTTTCGCCATGCCCCGACAGGTCGAAGAGGACGACCGAGTAGCCGGCGTTAAACAGCAGTTTTGCCCTCTGTACCACTGCAAGCCGGTTGGCGCCGCGCCCGTGCAACAAAACGATGGCGCCGCAACTGCCCTTGCGATCCGCCACCCAGCCAGCCAGGCCGGGAGCGCCGGCCTGCTCCAGCTTGACGGTCTCGAAGGGCAGGTCGGCAGGCACCGCAAGGACCTGACGAGGTTCGCGAGCGATCAGCATCGAGCCGACGCGCCATACGCCGACACAACCCACGATGCAGACCGCAAGCAATGCCAGGGCGACAAACCCACGAAATCTCATCGGCGATCACCGGGAAGCGTCATCGAGGCTCATTCGCACTGGTACTGGCTGAGCGCCCATTCGCCGGTCACCGACAGAAGATCGGAAATCTTCCAGTCGCCGCCGACCTTCTTCAGCTTCCATTCGAGACGGTGCTTGTTGCCCTCGACGACGAAGGCGACGACCACCTTGGCTTCGTCGCCTTTGACCGCCTCGATGGTGCGCAGGCTCCTGTCGATGGCGAGCTTGTCATAGTTGGCATTGTCGAGCGCCATGTTGGGATCGAGGCATTCGCCCTCACCCGAGGCGCGCAGCGCATCGCTCTTGTCGAGCACGGTCTTGGCAGGATCGATGAAGTTCTTGCGTTGGGCCGGATCGATTTCCAGCCCGACATGATCGTAGAAGGGTTTGACCACCGCGGTCGGCGACCCAGGCAGGATCGGCGCCGGCGGCGGTAGTTCGACCGGCGCGGTTAGCGGCGGCGGCAACGCGGCCGGCGGTGCAGCGTTGTTGTCCGAGGGCGACGCGACCGGCGGCGCGCCGAACAGGCCTTGGGCCAAGGCGCCACCACTCAGCCCCGCGGCCAGCATCGATAGTGTCGACAGCGTGAGGGCGAGGCGGCGGAGCATTGCTTCACTGCGGCGCCTTGTCGGGCATGCATTCCAAGGCGCTCAGCGTCCAGTTGCTGGTCTTGGAGGCGATGTCGGCGACCTTCCACTTGCCATCCAGCTTCTTCAGAGACCAGACCATTTCGCGTTTGGAATCATCGCCTTCCGGGAAAAGATTGAACGTTGCCGTCACCTCGGCCGTATCGCCATTGACGGTTTCCGCGAGCTTCAGCGTCTTGGCCAGCGTCTTCTGGTCGAAATCCTGAGCGTCGAGGCCCGGATCGAAATCGAGACAGGCGACCTCGTCGGGATTGTTCTTGGTCGCCTTGTCGTTGAGATCGAAAAGCTTGGTGACCGGGTCGGTGAAGCGGTCGCGGTATTTGGCGTCGCCCTCGAACTTCACGTCAGGCACATAGAAGAACTTCACCGCATTGGAAGCCGGCCCGGCAAGGGCCGCGGCGGGCAGGACAATAGACAGGACAGCGGCAACCACTATCGGTTTCATGCGACAATCTCCGGACGTAAGGCGGCGTGGCGGCAAGATCACCACCACGCACCCTGCATACCGGCTTTTTTGCGGCTCATGAAGTCCCGCCGCTCGTGGCTTAAGCGTCCAGCCAGACGTTCTGGAAGTCCATTTCGTAGGTCTGGTGCATCGTGTGGTTCTTCACCTTCTTGTTCATGTGGCAATAGAGCTTCTGCCAGAACGGCTGGATGATGACGCCGGAGTCTTGCAGGATCGCTTCGACGTCCTTCATCACCTCCTTGCGCTTGGCGACGTCGATCTGCGACAGCGCCTCCTTGAGCTTGGCGTCGAAATCCGGGTTGGAATAGGCCGTCTCGTTCCAGGCTTCGCCGGTGCGGTAGCCCAGCGCCAGCACCTGGACGCCGAGCGGGCGCATGTACCAGATCGTCATCGAATAGGGATATTTCGTCCAGTCGTTCCAGAAGGTCGAGCCCGGCAGCACGGTGCGCTTCACCTTGATCCCGGCATCGCGCAACTGGCCGGCAATGGCGTCACCGGTGTTCTTTTGCCAGTCATCCTCGACCGTGATCAGCTCATGCTCGAAGTCGGCCTGCCCGGCTTCCGCCATCAGCTTCTTGGCGCCGGCGGCGTCGCGCTCTTTCTTGGGCAGCGCGTAATATTCCGGATGGATCGGGCTGACATGGTGGTTCTCGCCGACCGTGCCGCGGCCATTGTAGCCGAGCTGCATCACGGCGTTGTTGTCGACCGCCATCTGCAGCGCATTGCGCACCCGCTTGTCATCATAGGGCTTGTGGGTGACGTTGGTACGGGCAACCAGCGTGGTCGCCGTCGCCACCTCCGATTTCACCAGATCCATCTTGTCCAGGGCGTCGATGAAGTCGGCCGGCGTTTCGAAATCGAGATCGATCTCGCCGGAATCGAAGGCATTCAGCGTGGCGTTGAAGTCGGTGCCGTAGTCGATGAATTCAACGCTGTCGAGCGGGGCTTCGCCACCCCACCACTTGCCGTTCTCGCGGCGCTTGACAACGGCTTTCGTGCCGACCGCGTACGAGACCAGCTCGAACGCACCGGTGCCGACCGGCGCCTTGATCGGATCGGCGCCGCCCTTGTCGAAGTCGCGGTGCACGACCAGCGCCGGATAGTCGGTGAAGCCGGGAATAATGGCGATATCGGCTTCCGCCAGCTTCAGCTTGACGGTGTGATCGTCGACCTTGGTGATGGCGCCATCCTTCGCCTTGCCGGTCTTGGCATCGATCAGCGCGCCGACGCGGGCCGCCATCGAATTGCCGGAAGCGCCCTTCTCGCACCAGCGGTTGAGATTGAAGACCACGTCATCGGCGTTGAAGGCATCGCCGTTGTTCCAGGTCACGCCCTTGCGCAGATGCAGCGTGTATTCGGTGGCGTCGTCATTGACGTCCCAGCTTTCGAGCAGCACCGGCTCGAAGGTGAACTGGTGCGTGTAGCGCACGAGCGGCTCCAGCCAGGTGCGCGTTATATTTGCCATCTCGGTCCAATCGTAAGTGCGCGGGTCCTTCTGCGCCTTGACCGACATCGCGACATGCAGCGTCCCGCCTTTCTTGGGCTCGTCGGCCAAGGCTTTGGTCGGCGCGGCAAGGCCGATCATGCCATAGGCGAAGGCCGTCGATGCGCCGAAGGCGCTGGCCAAAGCTAGGAATTCGCGCCGGTCGACGCGGCCGGCACGCGCCTCTTCGGCCATCGCCTCGATAGCATGAGGAACGCGATCGCCATTGCTTTTGAAAATCGTCATTTGTTGTTCTCCCATTTCTGTTCCCTGCAGGTCTTTGCCTGTCGTTCTAAGTGCGTCCCCTGCTTTAGCTCACGGTGTCGGGCAGCTTCTCCTCACGTCGCGCGATCAGATCCTTGAGGCCTTCGGCGATGCCCTCGTCGAGCTTCGGCTCCTGATAGTCGGCCAGCATATTGCGCGCCTTTTCGATACCGCGGGTGTCATGGTCCTTCGCGCCTTCGGCGCTCCATTGCTCGAAGGAATTGAAGTCCATGATGTTGGGCATGAAGAAGGCGCTCTCGAAATGCTCGAGCGTGTGCTGGGTACCCAGGAAATGGCCCTGCGGGCCGACCTCGCGGATCGCGGCAAGAGCTTCCTTGAAGTCGTCGAACGGCACGCCGCCGGCATATTTGTACCATGCGACCAGCTGCTCGCAGTCGGTGGCGAATTTCGAATAACCGCAGGTGAGGCCCGCCTCCAGCCAGCCGGCGGAATGCCAGATGTAGTTGGCGCCGGACAGGATCGCTGCGTGCATCAGCATGTTCGCTTCGTAGCCGGCCTGGGCGTCGTTGAGCTTGGAGCCGACATGGAAGCCGGAGGTGCGCCACGGCAGTTTGTATTTCCGCGCCAGGGCGCCCATCAGATACATCATCTGCGCCGCTTCCGGCGTTCCGCCCATCGGCGCGCCGGTCTTCATGTCGACGGTGACCATGAACTGGCCGTAGAGCTGCGGCGAGCCCGGACGGATCAGTTGGGTGAGCGCAACGCCAGCCAGCGCCTCGGCATTGACCTGCGCCACCGCGCCGACAGCCGAGGCCGAGGTCGAGGCGCCGCAGAGCGCGAAGGGCGCCAGGATCAGCGGCTGATTGTGGCTCGCATAGACCCGCATCGCATCGATCATGGTGGCATCCCACACCAGCGGCGAATTGCAGTTGGTGATCGCCACCAGCACCGGGTTGTCGCGCACGAAGTCCTCGCCGAAGACGATCGCAGCCATCGCCATCGTGTCCTCGGCGCGCTCCTTCGACGTCACGATGCCCATGAACGGCTTGTCGGAGTGCTTCAGCGCCGAATGGATGATGTGCAAATGCCGCTTCGGCACCGCAATTTCCATCGGCTCGCAGATGACCGAGCTCGAGGAATGCAGCGCCGGTGCCATGTAGGCGAGCTTGTGGAAATTGTTGAGGTCGTCGAGCGTGCCGTAGCGGCGCTTGTTGTCGAGGTCACGGACATAGGGCGCGCCATACATCGGCACGAAGATCGAGTTCTTGCCGCCGACCCGCACCGTGCGCTCGGGATTTCGCGCATGAAGCGTGAATTCCGGCGGGACCTTCGAGACGAGTTCCATCAAGAGCGCGCGGTCGATGCGGACGCGCGTTTGCCTGACATCGGCGCCCGCCGCCTTCCAGAGCTCGATCGCCCCGTCGTCGCGGAACTCGCAACCCACCTCTTCGAGGATTTTGAGCGACTCGTCGTGGATCAGCTCCACCGCCTCGTCGGGTACGATCTCGTAAACGGGTATGTTGCGGACCAGAGTCGGGAAAGACGCGATGGGCGCGCTTCTCAGCGCCTTGCGCCCAAGACGGCCGCCGCCACGACGGTGGGTCTGCTCGATCAATTCAGCGGCCGGTGCGTTCATAGAGCCTCCTTCTTCCCCCCGACCAAGTTAGCGAGGCAAAATATGGCTGTGACGCTAGAAAATCCTGATGGCTTGTATAAGCTGCGCTTATGCGAAGCCTACGCCACCTCCTTCCCTCCGCCGGCAGCCTGATCGTCTTCGAGGCGGCCGGTCGGTTGTCCAGCTTCACCGCCGCCGGCCGAGAGCTCGGCATGACGCAGGCCGCTGTCTCCTATGCCGTGCGCGGGCTGGAGGAACAGCTCGGCGCCCAGCTCTTCCAGCGCCGCCATCGCCAGGTGCTTTTGACCGAGGCCGGCGAGCGCTTCCACGCCGATGTCTCGCTCGGGCTGTCGCATATCCGCAAGTCGGCCGAGGATCTGCGCCTGCAGGCGAGCGGCGGCCATGTCACGCTTGCCGCCTCGACCGCTTTCGGCTCGTTCTGGATGATGCCGCGTCTGCAGCAGTTCCGCGACGAGCTGCCGGGCGTCGATCTGCGCATCCAGACAGCCGACCGCGACCTCGACATCATCGCCGAGGGCATTCCGCTCGGGGTGCGCGGCGGCGTGCCGCGCGACTGGCCGGACTACCATTCGCTGTCGCTCTCCGACGAAGAGATCTTCCCGGTTGCTGGCCCGAGCTACCTCGCCAAATTCGGCATGCCAAGAACCGTCGAGGAGCTGGCGACGCACCGGCTCATCCATCTCGAGGAGCCCTATCGCGAGGCGCCGAACTGGGACGAGTGGTTCGCGTCGGCCGGGACCAGCCTGCGCAATGCCGAGCGCGGCCTGCGCATCAACGATTATGCGCTGGTGATCCAGGCGGTGATGGAGGGCCAAGGCATCTCGCTTGGCTGGCGCCACCTGGTGGAGCGCCTTGTGGCATCAGGCCTGCTGGTGCCGGTGACCGACCATGTGATGCGGACCGGCATTGCGTTTCATGTGATATGGCCGAAGAACCGCGACCTGCGCGACAATGCGCGCAAGGTCAGGGATTGGCTGGTGGCGCAGGCGTGAAGCCGGCCGCCACCGCATGACGCATGATGGCGTCGGCGTTGTACAGGCGCGAAGGAACGCGGCTTGCAGTGATCAAACTTCATTCCGCCCCTCCCCCACACCACTCGAATCCGCCTATAGTCTCGGGATGCCAATCCGCCAGCTATCCGAAACGATGATCAACCAGATCGCCGCCGGCGAGGTGATCGAGCGTCCGGCGAGCGTGGTGAAGGAGCTGGTCGAGAACGCGCTCGACGCCGGCGCAAGCCGCGTCGAGGTGGTCACGGCGGGCGGCGGCTTGAGCCTGATCCGCGTCACCGATGACGGCTCGGGCATTCCCGAGCGCGAACTCGCGCTGGCGGTTGCCCGCCACTGCACCTCTAAGCTCTCGGACGATATCCACGACATCCGCTCGCTCGGCTTCCGTGGCGAGGCCCTGCCCTCGATCGGCTCGGTGGCGCGGCTGTCGATCCGCTCGCGCACGGCAAGCGGCGACGCTGCCGCCGAGATCGGCATCGAGGGCGGCCGCGTTTCGGCGGTGAAGCCCGCGGCGGCCAACCGCGGCACCACGGTCGAGGTACGCGACCTGTTCTTCGCCACGCCGGCCCGGCTCAAATTCATGAAGGGCGAGCGCGCCGAAAGCTCGGCGACGAGCGATATCGTCAAGCGCATCGCGATCGCCTTTCCCGCCGTGCGCTTCACGCTGGCCGGCTCCGATCGCTCGACGCTGGAACTGCCGGCAACGAACGACACGACGGAAGGCCGCCTTGCGCGTGTCGCGCAAGTGATGGGCAAGGATTTTCCCGACAACGCTATTGCCATCGATGCAACGCGCGACGGCGTGCATCTCGCCGGCCATGTCTCGATCCCGTCCTACACGCGCGCCAACGCGCTGCAGCAATATGCGTATGTCAACGGACGTCCAGTGCGCGACAAGCTGATCGCCGGCGCGATCCGCGGCGCCTTCGCCGACGTTTTGCCGCGCGACCGGCACGCGGTGACGGTGCTGTTCCTGTCGCTCGATCCGGCAATTGTCGACGTCAACGTGCATCCGGCCAAGGCCGATGTGCGCTTCCGCGATCCGGGGCTGGTGCGCGGCCTGATCGTCGGCGCCATCCGCGAGGCGCTGGCCGGCGCCGGCATCCGCGCCGCCACCAGTGGGGCTGCCGGCATGATGGCGGCCTTCCGTCCAGGTGCTTCGCCCTATCATCCCGGCCCGGCCAATGGCGATCGCAGCTATGAAGCGGCCTATCGCGCCTCCAGCGATTTCGACCCGGCGCACTCGTCGCAGCGGCCGCTCGACATGGCTCATAGTGAGGCAAGGCCACGCTCCGGTGGTTTTGCGGAAAACGACCAGGCCGCCTTCGACACCGGGCCGCTGGCCAGCGCCGACGCGCGCGCTGGCATCGCCGAGCCGGCCGAAGCGCTGCTCGGCATGGTGCTGGGCGCGGCGCGCGCGCAGGTGCATGAAAACTACATCGTCGCGCAGACCAGGGATTCGCTGGTCATCGTCGACCAGCACGCCGCGCATGAGCGGTTGGTCTATGAGGCGTTGAAGAACGCGCTGCATGCCCGCGCGGTGCCCTCGCAGATGCTGCTTTTGCCCGAGATCGTCGACCTGCCTGAAGAAGATGCCGAGCGGCTGGCGATGCATTCCGAAACGCTGGCCAAATTCGGCCTCGGCATCGAACGTTTCGGCCCGGGCGCGGTCGCGGTGCGCGAGACGCCGTCGATGCTCGGCGAAACCAATGTGCAGCAATTGGTGCGCGACCTTGCCGACGAGATCGCCGACAACGACACGGTCGACACGCTGAAGGAGCGGCTGGACAGAATAGCCGCGACCATGGCTTGCCACGGCTCGGTGCGTTCCGGCCGCCTGCTCAAGGCAGAGGAGATGAACGCGTTGCTGCGCCAGATGGAAGCGACGCCTGGATCAGGCACCTGCAACCATGGCCGCCCGACCTATATCGAGCTCAAGCTTGCCGATATCGAGCGGCTGTTCGGACGGCGGTGACTGCGCCAAGGCCCCTCACCCAGCCTCCGCTTCGCTCGGCTGACCTCTCCCCGCTGGGGAGAGGAGATTTTCAGCGCCGGCGCCAACCTCTTCTCCCCGACGGGGAGAAGGTGGCCGCGTAGCGGCCGGATGAGGGGACGAGAAAAGAGCCGCTCGAAGCGGCTCTTTTCTCGAGTCCGGAAACCGTCCCAACCCTCTGAGCTACCGCTTCAAATTCACCACGATGACGCCACCCAGCGCCAGCGCGCCGCCGATTATGCCGAGGAGCGTCGGCACTTCGCCGAGCCAGAAGAAGCCGATCAGCGCGGAAGTTGGCGAGACCAGATAGAGGAAGTTCGAGGCACGCGCCGCCGGCAGGCGGGAGAGCGCGGTTGCCCAGGCGGCGTATGCGATCAGGCTCGGCACGATGCCGAGATAGATGACGGCGCCGAGACCGGCGGTGTCGGCGACCGCGGCTTGCGAGAATGCCTCCGGCAGGAAGGGCGACAGGCAAAGCGCGCCGAGCACCATGTTGGAGGCGGAAATGGTCAGCGGATGATGGCGGGCAAAGAGCGGCTTCTGGACGATGGTGTTGAGCGCCGAGCACAGGGCCGAGCCCAGCACCAGCAGCGCGCCGGCGTTGAAATGCAGGCCGTGCCCGTCCGCCACCGCAATGATGCCGATACCGGCGAAGGAAATCACGGTGCCCAGCCAGGCCATGCGCGAGAAGCGCTCGCCGAGCAGCGCCATGGCCATGATGGCGGTGAAGATCGGGCTGACATTGATGATGAAGCCGGCGGCGCCCGCCGAGACGGTCAGCTCGCCGAAATTGAGCATGGCGGTGTAGAGCGCGACGAAGACAGCGCCGCCGAATGCAAAGCGCCACAATTCGCCGACCTTCGGCAGCGCCGGGCGCTTCACCGCAAGGTAGATCGCCGCCGGCACTGCCGCGATGCCGAAGCGCAGCGCGCCGAGTTCCAGCGGCTGGAAGGCGACAAGGCCGGCGCGGATCGCCGGGAAGGCCGAGGCCCAGCCGACCACCGTCAAGGCCACCGCGATCATCGCCGTGGTGTCCATGCGCTGTGTTTCATTCAACGTGCCGGTGTATGCGCTCATTGCCGTGGCCTCGTCTTTCTGTGACATGAGCACAGAAGACGCGATTGGGCGGCGATTGACAAACGAGCAATTCGAGGGTCAGCTGTGAGCATGGATCACAGCTCAGACCAGATACTACCGCTCGAGACGTTGCGCGCCTTCGACGCGGCGGCGCGTACCGGCAGCTTCTCGGCGGCGGCGGAGAAGCTCAACCTTACCCATGGCGCGGTGAGCCGGCAGATCGCCAAGCTGGAGGATTGGCTGGGGCTCAAAGTGTTCGAGCGCAATGCGCGCGGGGTGACGCTGACCATCGAGGGCAACAGGCTGCATCTGAGGACGTCGGAAGCCTTTGCGCTGATCTCCTTCAATTCCGATCGCTGGGTCGAGCCGCGCGGCACCGCCGTGGTGCGGCTGGCGTCAATCCCTTCGGTGAGCGGCCTGTGGCTGATGCCGCGCATGGCGGCGCTGGAGAACAGTCCGACCAAGCTGCGCATCGTGCTCGATGTCGACAACCGCCAGGCCGACCTTGCGGACGAAGGCATCGACCTTTCGGTGCGTTGCGGGCGCGGCGGCATTCCCGGCCGCGTCTCGGTGCAGCTGTTCGAGGAACATATTTTCCCGATCGCTTCGCCGGGGCTGGCGAAGGAGATCGGCCACGGCGACCCGGCCCGGCTGCTCAAATTCCCGCTGATCAACGATTCCGACGCATCGGGATGGCGGGCCTGGTTCGCGGCGAATGACATGGATTATCGGCCGCGGTCGCAGGACCGGCGCTTTGAGGATTACAATCTGGTGCTCGATGCGGCAGCGCATGGGCTGGGCATCGCGCTGGCGCGGCCGCCGTTGACGCAGGACCAGCTCAAATCCGGCCGTATCGTTCCGGTCGACGATCGCAAGGTGCTCAATCCGGTATCCTACTGGCTCGACCGCCCGGTTGGCCGGCCGCGCGCGGCGGCGGCCGACCTTGCCAGTCGAATCGCCGGACAGGCCGGACTTGCCCCGGAGAGGGTCGAAGCCTTCCTGCAGGACGACGATTGAAGTCTGGTCGCGATTCGGCTCAAGAGCGCTTCACCGGTTCATGGAACCGGTGAAGCGCTCTATCTCTTTGTTTTACGCAATTCCGGACGGAAAACCGCCCACACTTTTCCTGGAATTGCTCTAGCAATCAGCGCAGCACCAGCACCATGATGCAGGTGGTCACGGCCGACACGACCGCAGTGACCACCGATATCGTCCATAGTGAGACCGGGGTGGATTCCGATCGCGGCGCATGGCCCGCTGGCCGGGCCGCCGACCCCCGCGGCTGTGGCGCGTTAGCATTGGCAGCCACCAGCGCCGGCGACGACAGCACGGCAGCCGCAAACGGTTGTGGCGGCATGGCAGCGGACCTTACGGCACTGTCGGCGACGGGCGGCTGATCCGGCGCGCCGGCGCGTGGAGCCGGGTCCGCATCGGCCGCTTGCCTGCCCGTCGGCGCCCTCGCCGGCGCGTCCTCGGCGCCATCGTCCGGCTCCATCATTGCGCGATAGGCGTCCTCGACCGGATTGGACGACGGACGCTGCGTGGCACGTGCGGGTGGCACCTGCAAGGAATTGGTCTGTGCCTGCGCCGCAAACTGCGCCGCCTGCGCGCTCGGTGGCGCGGCAGGTTGCACCAGCGCCTTGATCAACGCCGTCGTCGCGGGATCCGCCTTGGCCGACGGCAACGGCTGCGGGGTCAGCGTTTCATTGATCAGCGCGCTCAAACGGGTCGGGGTAATGTCCATGCCGGGCTCCCGGGAACCATTGTATCGGTGCAGCGATATTACACGAGCATTGCGTCAAGCTTGACCGCGCACCAGATTTATGGCGATTGAATCTCAATGAAGCCAAGCGTCACTCCATGATGAACCGTTTTGAAGGCCCGGGCGGCAGGGAAGCCCGCATCCGTTATCTCGACGGCGATTTCCAGGTCACCAGCCCGGGGTCGTTCGTGCGCTGCGCGGTGACGGGCGAGAACATCCCGCTCGACGAGCTCAAATATTGGAGCGTCGAACGGCAGGAGCCTTATGTGAGCGCGACCGCCTCGCTGCGCCGCGAGATCGAGACGCATCCGGAACTGCGCAAGCGCGGCTAGACCGGTTTCAATCGCTATTGGGCGTCGCTGCCCGGCACGCTTTCGGCGTTGAAATCGAACGCGTGGAGCAATTGCTCACCAACATAGACCTTAATCGAATATGGCCCGGCGGGATCGCCTTCGGCCACGCACCAGCCATGCGAGATCCAGCCATCCTTCGGCCGGTAGAACATGGTGGTCTCGGAAATCTTCCGATCCTTTGAAAGCTGGCTGGAACTGTAGTCGTTCTCATCCACCCCGCCCCACAGAGTCGGCGGCGCCGGAAGTTCGAACACTTCCCTGGCGCTTACCAGCCTGTCGCCGGACGTCAGGCGTATGCGCCATTCATAGCAGACCCGGCCGGGAATGAGCGGCACGCTGTTGGAACGCTCGACGCGGGTCGCGCCGTTCGAGCCCGTGATGGCGACGAGGAATTCCGTTTCCGCCGCGCCGGGCATCTGCGCCCAGGCTGCGCTGGATGCCAGGCCACAAAGCAGAACCGTTGCGCGCAATCTGGTCAACTGGGCCTCCAAACGGGTTTCTGCGGCCGATGATCGCCAAAATGGCGAGAATATCAACGCCTCGCGCGCTTGAGGTTCAGCCGCGCATCTTGCGCTGGCGCCAGGCGTCGAGCGTTTCGTCGATGATGCGCTCCGGCACATGGTCGAGCTCGAACTTGGCCTCGATGTCGAGCACGTCGAGGCGATCGAGGAAGCCTGCGGGCGTCGTGCCATGGCGCAGCCGCGCGGCGTCCTTGGCGGTGGTGACGAGGCGCAGGCCCTCGCGCTCAGCCAGCGCCAGCAGATCGCCGAGATCGTCCTGAGCGTAGAAATGATGGTCCGGAAAGGCACGCGACAGCGCCACCTCGCCGCCCGCGCCGCGCACCGTGTCGAAGAATTTCTCCGGGTGACCGATGCCGGCGAAGGCAAGGAAACGACCGCCGGCAAAGCGCGCCGGGTCCGCGGGCTCGACATGCGCAAGGAAGATCGGCCGGCCGGCGCGCGCCGCCTGGCGCACCACGCCGTCGGCCGCGGTCCCCTCGCCCATCTTCAGCAAACCGCTGGTGAACACCAGCTGGTCGACGACCTTGGCCCGCAACGGTCCGCCCGGAATGACGCGGCCATTGCCGACGCCGAAGCGCGCATCGACCACGACCAGCGCATAATCGATGTGTATGCGCGCCGACTGAAGGCCGTCATCCATGATCAGGAAATCGCAGCCATGCTCCTCGATGAGCAATTTTGCGCCGGCGGCGCGGTTGGCCGTTACCGCGACCGGGGCATGTTCGGCCAGGAGCAGCGGCTCGTCGCCGACATGCTTGGCGGCGTCGTGATGGGCGTCGACGACATGCGGCTTGGCGAACGAGCCGCCATGGCCGCGCGACAGGAAACCGGGGGTGAGCTGCAGACGCTTGGCCTGCTTGGCGAGCGCAATGGCGACCGGCGTCTTGCCGCTGCCGCCAACGGTGAGATTGCCGACGCAAAGCACCGGTGCGGCTACCTTCTCGCGCGGCGCCCGGCGCATGCGCCGGCCGGCAACCATGCCGTAAGCCGCCGACACCGGCGACAAAGCAAACACCCGCCAGTCCGGCTTTTCCCACCAGAAGGGCGGCGCCTCGCTGGTCATCTCACTTGCCGCTGGCGCCTTTGAGGCGCGACTTGACGATCAGCGGTTGGATGTAAGGCTCAAGCGATTTCAACGTACGGGCGAGCGCGCCGCGCATCTCGTCGACCGTCGCGACCCCGGCTGCCATCATCTCGTGGCGTGCCACTTCATTGCTCAAGAGAAAATTGACGGCGCCGGTCAGCATGTCGCGGTCGCGCACCAGCTTGGCGCCGCCGCTGTCGAGCAGCCGCTGATAGGCCTCGCGGAAGTTCTGAACGTTGCGACCGGCAAGCACGGCGGTGTCGAGCATGGCCGGCTCAAGCGGATTCTGGCCGCCTTCCGAGGTCAGCGAGCGACCAACGAAAGCAATCTCCGTCAGGCGCAGATAAAGCCCCATCTCGCCGATCGTGTCGCCAAGGAAGATGTCGGTGTCGGGCGTGATGCGCTCACCCTTGCTGCGCCGCGCGACCTTCAGCCCCATGCCGGAAATCTCGGCGGCCAGCGTATCGGCGCGGTTGGGATGACGCGGCACGATGATGGTCAGCAAGCCGGGATGGCGTTTGTGCAGGCTGGCATGAACTTCCGCCGCGACGACCTCCTCGCCGTCATGGGTCGAAATCGCCGCCCAGGTCGGACGCCCGGCGAGCTGTCGTTGCAGGCTGGCCAGCGCCCTTTCATCGACCGGCGGCGGATTGGTGTCGACCTTGAGGTTGCCCGAGACCGTGACCGGACGCGCGCCAAGCGCGCGGAACCGCTCGCCGTCGACATCCGACTGGGCAATGACATGAGCGAGGTTCTCGAACAGCGCTTCGGCGACCCCGGCGCGCTTCTTCCACGAGGTGAAGGAGCGGTCGGACAGCCGGCCGTTGACCAGAACCTGCGGCACGTTGCGGGCGCCGAGCTCCAGAATGGTCACCGGCCAGATTTCCGATTCGGCGATGATCGCCAGTTCCGGTCGCCAATGGTCGAGGAAGCGGCTGACCGCCGGCTTCAGGTCGAGCGGCACATATTGGTGGATGATGCGGTCGCCCAGCCGCTCGTCGGCAACCTTGGCCGATGTCACCGTGCCCGTGGTCAGCACGATGTTGACGCCGTAATCGAGGATCGACTGGACCAGCGGCACGACGGCGATCGTTTCGCCGACGCTTGCGGCGTGGATCCAGATCAGCGGGCCTGCCGGGCGCGGCCGGCCGGCAACGCCATAGCGCTCGCGGCGGCGAACGCGGTCTTCCTTGCCGCGGGAGGCGCGCCAGGCGACATACGGGCCGATCAGCGGGTAGGCGGCCGCCCCGGCGTAGCGATAGGCCGTCAGCGCGGCACGCGCCCAGCGCTCGCTCATTTGGCGCCGTCCACGAGGCGATGAGCCTCGGCCGTCGCGGCATTGAGCGAATCCGTGACCTCCCGGCGCTTACGCTCCATCTCGGCCTCATCGGCGTCGGCCGGCACGAAAACCGGCGTGCCGACGACGACCGCGGAGCGCCCGAAGGGCAGATTGATGGTGGTCTGGTCCCAGCTCTTTTCCAGCACCTTGCGGCGGCTGGTGGTGATGGCTGCGGGCAGGATCGGCCGGCCGGACAGCCTTGCCAGAAGCACGATGCCAAGCCCCGCGTCACGCGGCGTGCCATGCGGAATGTCGGCGATCATCGCCACATTCTTGCCGGCAACCAGCGCTTTCTTGAGCGCGATCAAGGCTTTGGCGCCGCCTTTGTCGAGATGCCTGGCATTTTCCCGCCCGCCCGAGCCGCGCACCGCCTCGATGCCGAACTTCTCGATCATCAACGCCTGGAGCTCGGCATCGGCGCTGCGTGAAACCATGGCCACCAGCGGCCGGCCCTTGGGGTAAAAAGCCGGGGTGAGAAGATGCTGGCCGTGCCAGAGCGCGATGATGCCCGGTTCCAGATGTGCCTGGGCGCCGCCGGCAACCGAGGTCGAACCTTCGACCAGCGGGCTGGTGATGCGAACCAAACGCACGAACCAGGCGAGCAGGCCGGCGATGAAATTCTTGACGAAGCTCGACTGCGCCAGCGGCTGACGGATACGGCGCCACCACGTGCGCGTACCGCCGCTTCTGGTGGCGCGCGTCGTCGCCCCTTTCGCCGCGTCATGCTCCATCGATGTCAACCGGCGGTCTTCTTTTCTGGGTCGAGGAAACGGTGCAGGTGAACGACGAAATAGCGCATATGGGCATTGTCGACGCTAGCTTGAGCCTTGGCTTTCCAGACGGTGAGCGCCGACTGATAGTCCGGATAAATGCCGACAATGTCGAGCGCGTCGAGATCGCGGAATTCGGTCTCGCCCAGCGTCTTCAGCTCGCCGCCGAACACCAGGTGCAAAAGCTGTTTCTTTCCGTCTTCCACGGCCATGCCGATCCTTCGCATATTCTTGAATTGTGACAGGTCTAGACCAAAGCGGCCGGTTTTGGAACCGTCGACTGGCTCACCCTTCGTCAAGTCCGGCAAGGACGCCGGTGAGCACGCCGATCAGCGCGCCGCTGCCGGCGGCCAACGCGCCGTGGTTGATGATCTCGCCGGCGTAGCGCGGCGGCGCGCCGGCGCGGTCGACAAGCGCTCCGCCCGCCTCGGTGAGGATCAGGTCCGCGGCCGCGATGTCCCAGTCATGCGCGCTCGGCTTGACGAAGGTGGCGTCGAGTTTGCCGGCTGCAATCATCGCCAGCCGGTAGGCGAGCGAGGGAATATAGGCGGTGCGGCGCAGCCGGCCCTGCCAGGGCTCGGGCACCAGGTCGACCAGCGGCTTCGGGCCGCCCATGTCGACGGCGTCGCCGATCGGCCGCACGTGGATCCGCTCGTCGTTGAGATACGCGCCTTCACCGGGAAGCGCCCAATAGGTCTCGCGCTTGGCCGGACATTCGAGCACGCCGGCCAGCGAACGGCCGTCCTCGACCACGGCGACACTGACGCACCACGAATGCAGGCCGTCGAGAAAGCCGCGCGTGCCGTCGATCGGATCGACGACGAAGGTGCGGCGCGCCGCAAGGCGAGCATGGTCGTCGGCGGTCTCTTCCGACAACCAGCCGTAGTCGGGTCGCGCCTTGAGCAAGGTCTCGCGCAGATAGGCGTCCGCCGCATGGTCGGCCTCGCTCACCGGCGAGGTGCCGCCTTTCATCCACACCTGCGGGTTGTTGCCGAAATAGCGCATGGCGATAACCCCGGCTTCGCGAGCGGCCTCGCGCAGCAAAGCGAGGTCCTCGCGGGCCTCGGCCAGATTGATCGCATCAAGCGCCGGCAAGGGTCATTCCTTCAATCAGGAGCGTCGGCGCCGCGGTGCCGAAATTGCGGTCGAGATCGCTTGCCGGCACCATGTTGAGGAACATCGTCTTCAGGTTGGACGCGATCGTCACCTCGGCCACCGGGTAAGTGAGCGCGCCGTTCTCGATCCAGAAGCCGGAAGCGCCGCGGCTGTATTCGCCGGTCACCATGTCAACGCCCTGGCCGAAGACTTCGGTGACATAGAAGCCGCGTTTCAGCGAGGCAATCAGGTCCTCCGGCGAGCGCTCGCCGGGCTCGATGGCGAGGTTGGTCGACGACGGCGAAACGGACGAGCCGCTGCGCGAACCGCGCCCGTTGGTGACAAGCCCAAGCTCACGCGCCGCCGAAGTCGATAGGAACCAGTGGTTCAAGACGCCTTTCTCGACCATCAGCAGCTTGTCGCCCTCGATGCCTTCGCCGTCGAACGGGCGCGAGGCCTGGCCGCGCCGGCGCAGCGGCTCGTCGGTGACGGTGATCGCGGCTGAAGCCACCTGCTTGCCCATCATGTCGCGCAGGAAGCTGGTCTTGCGGGCGACCGCGGCGCCGTTGATGGCGCCGGCGAGATGGCCGGCGATGCCGCGCGCGACGCGCGGGTCGAACACCACGTCGACCGGGCCGGTCGCCGCCTTGCGCGCGCCGAGGCGGCGTACGGCGCGCTCGCCGGCCTTGCGGCCGATGTCCTGCGGCGCGTCGAGATCGGCAAAATGCTGGCGCGAGGAGAATTCATAGTCGCGCTCCATGCCGGTGCCTTCGCCGGCAATGACGCTGGCCGAACGCGAAAAACGCGAGGCGACATACTGGCCGACGAAGCCGTGCGAGGTGGCAAGCACCAGCCCGCCCAAACCCGCGCCGGCGCTGCTGCCGGCCGAATTGGTGACGCCCTTGACGGCCAATGCCGCCGCTTCCGCGGCAAGGGCCGCTTCCTTCAGCTGATCAGCCGTAACCTCGGTGGCATCGAAAAGGTCGAGATCGCGCAGGTTGCGGGCCAGCAGCGCCGGATCGGCCAGGCCCTGGAAAGGGTCCTCAGGCGAAACCTTGGCCATGGCGACCGCCCGCTCGGCGAGCACCTGCGGGTCGGACGCGGCGGTGGCCGAAACGCTTGCGACGCGCCGGCCGAAAAAGACACGCAGCGAGACATCCTCGCTCTCCGACGATTCGGTGGCCTCGACCTTGCCCAGCCTGACCGAGACGCCGGCGGAGCGGCCGCGCACCGCGACGGCGTCGGCCGCATCGGCGCCGGCGCGCTTGGCAGCCTCGACGAGAGCCGCGACGCGATCTGTCAATTTCGCTGCGTCGAGCTTGTCGGTCATGCAGTTATTCCTGTTTGTTCACGCAATTCGTCAGGGCCTGGCCATGTGCACTATCCATGGATGCCACGGGCACCATCTATTGTTCCGCCGACGCTAGTGCAATGGCGGATGCGGCAATCTCAAGGCAATCGCGGTGGTTCATGCGGAATGCATTGCCGCAGCGGCATCAAAAGAGCAGAAGGCTAGCCTGCGACCGGTGCCCAGATGACGTCGTCGATCCTCGCGGCCCCTGTTGCCAGCATCACCAGCCGGTCGAAACCGAGTGCCGAGCCGCTCGCCTGCGGCATCATCGCCAAGGCGGCGAGGAAATCCTCGTCAAGCGGATAGCGCTCGCCATAGATGCGCTCTTTCTCGTCCATCTCGGCTTCGAAGCGGCGGCGCTGTTCGGCTGCATCGGTGAGCTCGCCAAAGGCGTTGGCGAGCTCGACGCCGCAGCAATAGAGCTCGAAACGCTCGGCGACGTGTGGATCCTCGGCGCTTGGCCGGGCAAGGGCGGCTTCCGAGACGGGATAACCATAAAGGATCGTCGCGCGCCCCTGCCCCAGTTGCGGCTCGATTTTTTCCACCATGACCCGGCTGAACAGGTCGGCCCAATTGTCGTCGGGCGCGGTGCGCAGGCCGGCGCGGACCAGGCCTTCGTGCAAGGCTTCGCGATCGGTGCTGCCGTCGGGCGAAACGGTCGCCAGAAGGTCGATGCCGGCATAGCGGGTGAAAGCCTCCGCGACGCTCAAGCGCTCCGGCTCGGCGAAGGGATCGGCTTCGCGGCCGCGAAAACGGAAGCTTTTGGCGCCAGCCTTTTCCGCGGCGAGGGCCAGGAATTGCGCGCAGTCGGCCATCAGGCGTTCATAGGTCTCGCCGACCCGGTACCATTCGAGCATGGTGAATTCGGGGTGGTGCAGTGGCCCGCGCTCACGGTTGCGGTAGACGGCGCTGAGGCTGAAAATGCGCTTTTCGCCGGCGGCAAGCAGCTTCTTGCAGGCAAATTCCGGCGAGGTGTGGAGATAGAGAGGCTGGCGCGCGGTGTCCGGCCCGATCGCCTCGGTGGCGAAGGCCGCCAGATGCGCTTCGTTGCCCGGCGAAACCTGCAGCGCCGAGGTCGTCACCTCGATGAAATCGCGGTCCGCGAACCAGCCGCGAAGTGCCGCCGCGATGGCGTTGCGCGCCATCAGCCGCGGCCGGCGGTCGGCGTGAACATGCGGCGTCCACCAGGGCGAAACGCCGGTCATGGGCGGGAAAATCGCTTCACAGGCTGGCGGTTCGGCGCAAGATGCGCTACGGCGCAGGCGATGGCCGCCGTCGCCGCTTCGTGGAAATCGACGCTTGCAGGCCGAAAAACTCGATTGGGATTGAACACCGTGGTCAAGGTCATCGCCAGCTCCTTACGCAAAGGCAACGTCGTCGATAAGGACGGCAAGCTCTATGTCATCCTCTTTGCCGAAAACATCCACCCTGGCAAGGGCACGCCGGTGACCCAGCTCGACATGCGCCGCATCGGCGACGGCGTGAAGGTGTCGGAACGCTACCGCACGACCGAAATGGTCGAGCGCGCCTATGTCGAGGAGCGCGAGCACACCTTCCTCTATTCCGACGGCGAAGGCTTTCACTTCATGAACCCGGAAAGCTACGACCAGGTCGTGGCCTCGGAAGCCGTGGTCGGCGACTTCGCACCCTATCTCTTGGAGGGCATGGCGGTGCAGCTGGCACAGTTCAACGGCGTGCCGATCTCGCTGGTGCTGCCGCAGCGCGCCACTTTCGAAGTGGTCGAGACCGAGCCGGTCACCAAGGGCCAGACGGCTTCGTCATCCTACAAGCCGGCGATCCTTTCCAACGGCGTGCGCACGACGGTGCCGCCGCACATTTCCACCGGCACGCGCGTGGTGGTGATGACGGCCGACGGTTCTTACGTCGAGCGCGCCAAGGACTGACCTCGGCGCCCCGCCGCGTTTACGTTAATGGAAGCTTGATGCTGCGCGTGATGTGCCTGTCCGCTACTATGGCGGCAGGTGAATTTTCCCTGGGATCGCAGATGAGCAACCCGAACCGCATGGCGTGGGTGGACACGGCCAAAGGCCTGTCCATCATCCTGGTGGTGATGATGTACTCGGCCTACAACACCGGCGAGTACACCGGCGGTGTCGGCTTCATGCACTATGTCATCGGTTTTGCGACGCCGTTTCGCATGCCCGAATTCTTCCTGATCTCGGGTCTGTTCCTGTCGCTGGTGATCGACCGGCCGTGGCGTCGCTATCTCGACCGCCGCGTCGTCCACTACCTCTATTTCTACGTGCTGTGGGCGATCATCTCGATCGGGTTGAAGATCGGCATCTTCAGCCGTGATCCCAACGGCATGCTGCACGACCTCGCCATGGCCGTCATCCAGCCCTATGGCGTGCTGTGGTTCATCTACATGCTGGCGGTATTCGGCCTCGCCGCGCGGCTGTTGCGCGAGCTTCGCGTGCCGCATTGGGTGGTGATCCCGATCGCCGCCGCGCTGCAGATGTGGGCGCCGCAGTCCGCCAGCTACGCGCTCACCCAGTTCGCTGCCTATTTCGTGTTCTTCTATCTCGGCTTTGTCCTGGCGCCGCTGATATTCCGGCTGGTCGCCTGGACGCAGGAGCGTCCGCCGATCGCCGTTGCCGGCCTGCTCGCCTGGGCCGTCGTCAACGGCCTGCTCGTCTATTCGCCCGGCTACGTGGTCGAGCCGGTCGACACCAAAATGGGTCTCGCGGCATGGCCGCCGCTGCATCTGACGTTGGCCGTCGCCGGCGCGGTGGCGCTCTGCGTGGCCGGCGGCTTCCTGTCGAAATTCGCTTCGATGGAGTGGCTGCGCTGGCTCGGCGAACATTCGCTGGTCGTCTATGTCGCCTTCACCATCCCGATGTCGCTGTTCAGGGCCGCGGCACTCTCCAGCGGCCTGCTCACCGACACCGGCTGGCTGAGCCTGGCGGTGCTGCTCGTCTCGGTGATCAGCCCGGTGATCCTCTACGCGATGGTCAAATGGAGCGGCTTCGGCAATTTCCTGTTCGAACGCCCGGCCTGGGCGCATATCGACGGCCCGAAGGCCGGACAGCGCTCCAACGAGGGCGTTACCCGCCCAGTGCGCGAGGCGGTCTGATCTCGGCCGCCCTGCCCGCTTCAAGCTAAACCAGCCGATTATTTGCCGGCGCCATGCTCCGGACGGCGCACGGCCTTGATCTTGCCGCTGCTGCCGCCGCCGCAGAAGAAGCAGCCGCCGCCATCGGATTCCAGTCCCGACACACCGGATGGCATCTTCACCTCCTGCAGGGTGTCACCCGTCTCGGGGTCGATGCGCAGCAGATCGCCTTCCTCGCCTTCCCAGGTGGCATGCCAGAGCTCGCCGTCGACCCAGGTAACGCCGGTGACGACGCGTTTGGACTCGATGCTGCGGATCACCTTGCCCGTCTCGGGATCGATCTGATGGATCTTGTGCGCCCGGTATTCGCCGACCCAGAGAGAACCCTCGGCCCAGGCCATGCCTGAATCACCGCCATTGCCAGGCGCCGGAATGGTGGCAACGACCTTGCCGATCTTGGGATCGATCTTATGGATGCGATCTTCGGCGATCTGGTAGAGATACTCGCCGTCGAAAGCGGTTCCGGCGTGCGAAGCGACGTCGATCGAGCGCAGGATCGCACCGCTTTCAGGATCGAGCGCGTTCAGTCTGTCGTCGCTCGCGAACCAGACATTCTCGCCGTCATAGGTGACGCCGTTGACGCGCTCGATGCCGGGAAACGGTCCGTATTCGCGCAGGATTTCGGCAGTCGCTCGCTTCATTGTTTCTCTCCATCGATCTGAACAAGGGCACCGGATTCTTGGTTCGGGCCGTTTTCGGAGACATGCTTAGTCGCTCGGCAGCGGACCCGGGAGTAACAAGACAGTCGGGAATCCGGTCACCGGCGGCATCATCCAGCGGCGCGCCCGGCCACGGCCAACGGCCTGCACCTTGCTTCCTGTCGACAGATCCTCCAGCGCTCGCTGCACGGTGCGGGCGCTGGCGCCGAGCGCGATCGCCAGCGCCGAGCTCGACCAGGATTCGCCGTCGGCGAGGAAGGCGAGCACCGCGCCATGGTCCTCCTCGACCGCCGGCGCCAGCACGACGACCTCGGTGGGGCCGAGCGGCGTAAGCGCAAAGCCGGCGGCCGTGGCGTTGATTTCGGCCAGTGCGGTGAGTTCGGCGCGCAGCCGCCCCATCTCGACCCTGAGCCGCGCGCGATGCGATTCGTCGGCATGCATGGCTCGGAAGGCACGCTTCAGCAATATCTCGCGAGACGCATCGCCCGGCCAGGCTTCGGCCAGCGTGCGCGCCAGCGCAAACAGCACCGGACGCGTGGCCAGCGAGACAACCGCATCGGCCCGCCGGACAGCGTTGCGGCAAGCATCGACGACCAGCGCGCCGGAGGCCAGCAGCGTCTCGACCTCGTCGAGCATGAGCGGTTTCTCCGACCCTTGCGCGATCAGCCGACCAACCGGGGTGTTCAACACCAGGGATGCGGTTTCGACCTCGGCCTTCAGCGCCGGAATGTTGGCTTGGTAAGCGGCGAGCGAGGCGCGGCCGAAGGCCGAGCGCGCCGCTTTAGTCCTGAGGCGCCGAACCGCGATGCCGGCGGCGGCGAGTTCATGCGCGACACGCGCGACCGGCGGCAGCGGCCCCGGATCGAAACCGGCGAGCAGCCGCTCGGCCTCGTCGAGGCGGCCAATCAGGATGAGCCGGCGCGCCTCGAGGCTGCCGGCATAGGCGGCATTGACCGGGTCGCCATGCGTGGCAAGCGTCGCGCGCGCCGACCGCAGCGCTTTGTCCGGCCAGCCGAGGTCGCGCGAGACAAGAGCGATCTCGGCCTCGGCGACGACGCAGCGCGCCCGCGCCACCGCCTCCTTCGAACTGAAAGCGCGGGCAGCGCTTTTCAGCAATGCCTTTGCCTTGGCGAAGTCGCCGAGCTGCGCCATCGCGATGCCGCGCAGCGCCAACGCCGGCGCATCATCGCGTAGCGCTACGCGCTTCAGGGCGCCGAGCGGATCGCCCGCTGCCAGCGCGCGGCCGGCGGCGTTGATCAGCGAGTCCATGCCGTCGCCTCAAACCCCGCCGCTGCAAATCGCGTCACACTTGTAACTCTCACCATCGCCGGATGCGGCCCTATGTCTGTCCTCGTCACCCCCCAACCAAACCCAAGAACGGGACAAGAGCAATGACCCAACACATGAAGACACCGCCGGTCGTTTCGCAGGAAGCGTGGGAAGGCGCGTATGAGGAGATGCTGGTGAAGGAAAAGACCCTGACCCGCGCCCGCGACGCTTTGGCCGCCGAACGGCGCCGCATGCCGTGGATGGAAGTCAAGACGGATTATGTGTTCGAAGGCCCGAACGGCAAGACCAGCCTGCTCGACATGTTCGAGGGCCGCCGCCAGCTGATCATCTACCGCGCCTTCTTCGAACCGGGCGTCTATGGCTGGCCGGAACATGCCTGCCGCGGCTGCTCGCTCGGCGCCGACCAGGTCGGCAACCTGGCCCATCTCAACGCCCGCGACACCACGCTTGCCTATGCCTCGCGCGCGCCGCAGGCCGACATCGCGCGGGTGAAGGAGCGCATGGACTGGAAGATGCCGTGGTACACCATCACCGACAGCTGGGATAAGGATTTCGGCGTCGACGAATGGCACGGCCACAACGTCTTCATCCGCGACGGCAACCGCATCTTCCGCACCTATTTCGTCAACAACCGCGGCGACGAGGCGTTCGGCACTGTCTGGAGCTACCTCGACATCACGCCGCTCGGCCGCCAGGAGGTCTGGGAGGATTCGCCCGAGGGCTACCCGCAGACCCAGACTTACAAATGGTGGAACTGGCACGACAATTACGATGAGGGTGCTGCCCCCGACCAGAGGTGGGTCGAAGTGTCGGATGCCGGCGAAGCGGCGTTCCGCAACAAGGACGCCTGAGCGGGAAGCGACTTTGGCGGCGCGAAACCAAGCGCCGCCAAAGCCGAGTTTCTTCTACGCGGCAATTTCCGAAAGGTCGAAAAGATGAGCATCGACAGCCCCGCCCCTCGCCCAAGCGGCTTCGGCCTTGCCGACTGGCTCTGCCTCGCGGCCGCGCCGACTTTTGCCGGCATGGCGCTGTTGACGGCCGCCTATGACAGCGGCGACATGACATGCATGTCCGGCGGCTCGATGCTCGGCGGCATGGTGCCGATGTATCTTTTGATGGCGGCGTTTCATCTGGCGCCGTGGCTGAGGCTGGTCGGCAGCCGGAGTTAGCCGGCGGCGGATCGGCTCCAGGTGCTTGACCGACCCGTTTCAGCGGACCTGACTCTTTTTCGATGTCCCGATCGTCTTGGTTACAGACACTGGACATCGGAGCAGACAGATGAGTTTGAAAAACAAAACAGCGGTCGTCACCGGCGGAAGCCGCGGTCTTGGCCTGGGATTGGTTGAAGCACTCGTGGCGGAGGGCGCCGACGTCACGGTCGTCGCGCGCGGCGCGGAGGCGCTTGAAGCCGTCAAGGCTCGGCTGGGCGTTGCGACCATCTCGGCGGATGTTACCGATCGCGCAGTCGCCAATCGCATCCTGGCTGACATCAAGCCGGATATCCTGGCGCTCAACGCCGGCGTAACCCCACGGATGGGACGATTGGACAAATTGAGCTGGGAGGACTTTTCCGTGTCGTGGGAGACGGACGTGAAAGCCGGCTTGTTCTGGCTGCAGACTGCACTCAATCTCCCATTGAAGCCAGGAAGCAGGGTTCTGGTGGGATCGAGCGGGGCGGCCGTGACCGGCTCGCAAATGTCGGGCGGCTATGGCGGGTCCAAGCGGATGCTGTGGTTCATGGCGAAATACGCGAACGGCGTTTCGCAGGAGTTGAAGCTAGGCATCCGCTTTCAGGCAATCCTGCCGAGGCAGATGATTTTAGGAACAGGGACCGGCGATGCGGCCGCAGGCGCCTATGCAGGCTCGATGGGAATCACGCCGGAGCAGTTCGTCACCCGGTTCGGCAAGCCGATGCCGCCACGGGAGTTTGGCGACCGGGTGGTTTCGGTTTTGAACGATCCGCGATACGTCGACGGCGTCGTATTCGGGCTTAGTGGGGATGACGGCGTGACGGTCATGGAAGAGGCGGCCGCTTGACCGGTACCGAGCACTCTCATGAAGCCGATCGGCGGGCTGAGCTTCTCGCATTGGCCGGAGAGTTGCGACCCGAACTCCACCGCTATTGTTCCCGTCTCATGGGATCGGTGATCGAGGGCGAAGACATCGTGCAAGACACGCTTGCCAAGGCTGTCGTCGCTTTCGACGGGCTGACCGAAACGGTCTCGCTTCGCGCCTGGCTTTTTCGAATTGCCCATAACCGGGCATTGGATGTGCTGCGCGGCAGGGCCATCCGTCTGGCGGAGCCTTTGGAGGCAGCTGATAGCGTGGTCGACAAGGCAACCCGCGATCCGTTGGAGGAGTTGATGCGCCAGGAAGCGATAGAGACAGCCGTGTCGCGCTTTACGGAGCTTCAGCTGGTTCAGCGCAGCGTCATTATCCTGAAAGACGTTCTGGACGAACCGCTCACCGAAATCGCCTCGCTGCTGGATCTGTCCGTTGACTCGGTAAAAGCGCATCTCGCGCGCGGACGCGCCCGTCTGCGCGAAATCAATGAGAAAGCGTCTCGGCGTGCTGAAGTGAGATCGCCGTCCGCCGCAGTGACACGGTATGTCACCCTTTTCAACAACAGGGACTGGGACGGGCTGCGCGCGATGCTGGCGGATGATGTCAAACTGAAGCAATCGAGCCATCCCGATCGGCTCGGCTCAGCGGATGTCGGAATGTTCTTCAGTATTTATTCCAAGTCGGACGGCGTGTGGCTTGCACCCGCCTGGCTGGAAGGACGGGAAGTCCTGGCTGTCTACGAGCGCCGCCTCGACACAAAACCGAGTTATTTCATGTGGCTGGAGTGGCGTGACGACGAAATTACCTTCATCCGCGATTACAAATATGTGCGCTACGTCATGGCGGATGCCGAGATAACACTCATCTGACGTGTCGAGCCTGCGTGTCCAGCCGGGCGCGAAAGCTGCGTTTTCTTAAGCAAAGGCAGTTTTCCGGCGCCGGCTTGCCCCTTTCCGAAATTGCCTGCATCGGTTTTGGAAGCGTTCAGAACGCCCGAACGGAGTTTTTATTCCGAAAACCCAACGCTCACGCCGCGCTGCCGGAAATAAGCCTGCATCAGCTTGCGGCCCGAGCGGTTGTTCTGCACCAGTTTGGTGGGATCGAACACCGCCTGTTTTGTCCCCTCACGGGCCAGCGCCGCCTTAAGCGCCGCAATATGTGTGTCGATCTCGGCATTGTCCGCCCGCAGCGACGCATAGATATTTTCGATCGCCTCGGCCACGGTCAGTTCGCTCACAGGTATCGTCCTTTGGTTGATTGGGCGGCGGCTTAGCACAGATTCGCGGCTCCGCCGATACCGATGAGGCGCGCTGTGGACAGCGCCCTCGATGCGCCTTGCGTCCGAACCAGCCACCCGGCCACGATCAGCCCGTGAGGCGGCCGCGAAACAAGGCGGCGCCGTCGGCAAGGCGCGACCTCGATATATCGCGCAATCCAGCCTCGGTCATCCACGCCCGATACTGACCTTCGGTGTAGGATTCGCCGTGGCGATAGAGGTTCAGGAAGGTGAGATTGAGAAAGACACCTTCGGGCGGGCCGAGGCGGTCGTCGTCGACGACGCCCCACCCGGCAATTGCGATCTCGCCGCCGGGGTTGAGGCAACGCGCCGCGTTCAGGATCGCACTGCGCGCCTGTTCAGGCGGAAGCACCTGGACGACGGCCTTCAGGATCGCCAGATCGTGCCGGCCGGTCGATGGCGCGACGGTGATGTCGCCTTCTTCGACAACCACGTCGCCGGCGCCGTATTCGGACAGGATGGCTGGCGCGACGGCCGCGACCGTTGGAAGTTCCATCAGCGTCGCCGCAATCTGCGGCCGCTGCTCGCGTAGTCCAACGAAAATGGTCCCGGCGCCGCCGCCGATGTCGATCACCGAACGAACTGCCGAAAGGTCGATCTCGCGGGCCAGATGCCGACCGAAAATCACCCCGCCCGGCGCGAGCATGCGGCTGAAGGCGGCCGCGGATTCGGCGTCGGCTTCGGAAAAGTCATGCAGTGCCGCCGGCCGGTTCTGGCGCAGCGAGTCCGCCGTCAAAAGGTCTGCTCCCCAAAGCTCGCGCAACAGCGCATGATCGCCGCCGCGATAGGTCGGTACCGAAGCGTCGAGGAAGGCCGACGCTTCGGCTCCGTTGCGAAACTCACCATCCTTGACCTCCAGGAGACCAATGCTGGCGAGCGCATAGAGGAGCCGCGACAGGCGATCGGGCGCGACTTCAAGCGTGGCCCCGAGGCTTTCGGCAGTCGCCGCGCTTTCCCCGAGCAGGGTGAAGATGCCAAGGTCCAGCCCGGCGCGAAGCGCCAAGGCGGGAGGCACCGCCGCGATCATTCTGTCGATCCGATCGGAATCCATTGTTCACCTCCCTTGCGCGATCCGACTTTGAAGCAGCTCCGATCAGATTAGAACCTCCGTTCTCCGGAAAATGACGACAAATCATTGGCGCTGTGGGGTCGACGCTCAGGCCACGCACAGCTCCGGTCGCCAATCGGCACCGTCCTCATCCGGCACCGCCTCCCTCCCGCATTGCGTTTCCCTACCCTCTCGCCCAATAGTCGAGTCGATGTTCGAAGCGATTGCGAGTCACTGGTCCGTATTGATCCTGATCCTGTCGATGGCCATGGCGGCTGTCGGCATCGTGCACGCCATCATGACCAAGGAAGACGTGCGCGCCGCCACCGGCTGGGTCGGCGTGATGCTTTTGTCGCCCTTTCTCGGCGCCATCATCTACGCCATTGCCGGCATCAACCGCATCCGCCGCGCGACGATCAGCGCCATGCGGCCCGTAACGCCTGAAGCGGCCGCGGCAAGGCATGATCGCGACGTCGCGCTGGAAGCGTTGATCAGCTCCGAATACGGCCAGCGTTTCATCGGCTTGAAGACGCTGGGCGACCGGGTGGCGCGCAGGCCGCTGTCCTCGGGAAACACCATCGCGGTGCTGAAGACCGGCGACGCGGCCTATAGCGCGATGTGCCGGGCGATCGACGGGGCGCGGAAAAGCGTGCTGCTCGAAACCTACATCTTCGACAATGACGCGGCGGGCGCAATCTTCGTCCAGTCGCTCGGCAATGCCGTCAAGCGCGGCGTCGCGGTGCGTGTGCTGATCGACGCCGTCGGCGTGCGCTATTCGGTGCCGAGCATCCTGAGGCAGCTCAGGGAGGCCAATGTCCCGGTCGACCTCTTCAACGGCAACATCGTCATGGGGTTGAGACTTCCCTATGCGAATCTCAGAACCCACAGGAAGATCCTGATCGTCGACGGCACGGTGGCGTTTACGGGAGGCATGAACATCCGCAAGGGATTCTCCGCCGAATTCGCCGGTTCCGACAGTTCGCGCGACACGCATTTCGAGGTCACCGGACCGGTGGTGGCCGATTTGTTCGCGGTCGCCGCCGAGGACTGGCGCTTTGCCGGCAACGAGGCGCTGAAAGGCGATGCCTGGCAGGCCGAAAAGCCCTCGCCGCCGCCCGGGCAGCCGATGCTGGTGCGCGCGGTGGCGAGCGGACCCGATGCTTCCAACGAAACCAACCACAAGCTTCTGATGGGCGCGTTTTCAGTGGCGCGCAAATCGATCCGCATCATGTCGCCCTATTTCCTGCCGGACCGCGAATTCATCAGCGCGCTCACCACGGCGGGACGGCGCGGCGTCGAGATCGACATCGTGGTGCCGGCGGTGAACAACCTCTTCCTCGTCGGTCGTGCGATGACGGCGCAGTTCGACCAGGTGTTGAAGCATTATTGCCGGGTCTGGCGCCACGAAGGCGCATTCGACCATTCGAAACTGATGGCGATCGACGGCGTGTGGGCCTATGTCGGCTCCTCCAACCTCGACTCGCGCTCGCTGAGGCTGAATTTCGAGATCGACATGGAGGTTCTCGATGAAAACTTCGCCGCCGAGATCGACGCCCGCATCGAAGCCGCCATTGCGACAGCCAAGCCGATGACGCTTGAAGCCCTGAGAGCCCGCCCCTTCGTCATTCGTGTCTTCGACGGGTTGCTGTGGCTGGGATCGCCCTATCTTTAAAGCAGAGAGATCGAGCACTAGGACCGATGGAGACAAACGACGTAAACGGACGCAGCCTGCCCGAGACCGTGCTGCTCACCATCCGCGGCAGGAACGCGCGCAAGGCGAAGGCGACGCCGCGCAAGCGCGTCCACGGCGCCGAGATGGTTGTCGCCTCCTACAATGTCCACAAATGCATCGGCACCGACCGCCGCTTCGACCCCGAGCGCACGGCACGCGTGATCCGCGAAATGAGCCCCGATGTGATCGCGCTGCAGGAAGCCGACAACCGTTTCGGCGACCGCGCCGGCCTGCTCGACCTTGCCCGCCTCGAAAACGAAACCGGGCTGGTGCCGGTGCCGATCTCGGGCAACGGCAAGGGCCATGGCTGGCGCGGCAACGTGCTTCTGTTCAAGCGCGGCACGGTGCGCGACGTCCACCAGATCAAGCTGCCGGGGCTGGAGCCTCGCGGCGCGTTGGTCGCCGAGATCGATCTCGACGAAAAACGCTCGCTGCGTGTGATTGCCGCGCATCTTGGCCTGTTGCGGCGCTCGCGTTCGGAACAGGCGCGCGCCGTGCTCGACATCATGAGCCGGGCCGATGAAAGGCCGACGCTTCTGCTCGGCGATTTGAACGAATGGCGCCTCGGCAACCGCTCGGCGCTGAACACGCTGCACACCACGTTCGATCCGACGCCGCCGGCCGTGCCGACCTTCCCGTCAGGCCTGCCGGTGCTGGCGCTCGACCGCATCATGGGCAACCGCCGCGACATGGTCACGGCGGTGGAAGCGCATGACACGCCGCTGTCGCGGGTCGCCTCCGATCACCTGCCGCTGACGGCTTTCGTGCATCTTTAGAGCAATTCCAGGAAAAGTGCGTAGCGGTTTTCCGTTCCGAATTGCGGAAGAACAAGCAACCCGGCCCTACCCCTCCCTCAGCCAGACCAGCATTTCGCCGGGATCGCGATTGTCCCAGGCGAAATAGGGAACCGCCTTGAGTTTCGTCTGCGCCGTGCCAGGCGGCTCGGGCCGGTAGAGATCACTCCCCCACTTGTCCGTCTCCGACTTGCTGCCAATGGCGGAAAGCGTGACCACGCCGCCGAGCAGGTTCGGCTCGCTATGGGCCTCGAGTTTCGCGGTGCGCGGCAGCGCGATGCGGTGCAGCTCTGCGCCATTGTCGGTTTCCTCGACGCAATAGATCAGCGGGCCGCGCGCCAGCGCCACGCGGCCGATGTCGTCGCGCACATGCGGGTTGGCGAAGATCCTGGACATCGACATTTCAAGGTCGAGTTCGACACGGTCGCCCTTTTGCCATTCGCGGCGGATCGCGACATAGCCGTCGGTCGTTGCCGCATCGAGCTCGATCAGCTTGCCGTTGAGGCGCAGCGCTGCCTGGCGGCACCAGCCGGGCACTCGCAAATGCAGCGTGAACTCCACCGGCGCCTCCGGCCCGATCTCGATCGCAACCGCGCCGTCCCAGGGATAGTTGCTGGTCTGAACAAGGCCCACCGAACGGCCGGCGATCTCGAAGCGCGCGCTTGAATCGCCGTAGAGATGCACGGCCAGCGCATCGTCGGACAGCCCGTAGAAATAGCTGCCGATCGAGGCGACCATGCGGCCGATATTGGGCGGACAGCACGGGCAGCGGTGCCATTTCCAGCGATGGTGGCCGCCCCGGCTCTCCAGTGGGTTCTCGTAGAAGAACAGCGAGCCGTCGAGCGACAGGCCCGAGATCGAGCCGTTGTAGAGCGCGCGCTCCATCATGTCGGCGTAGCGCGCGTTCGGCCCCATGCCGAGCATGCGGCTTGCCCAGAACACCAGGCCGACGGAAGCGCAGGTCTCGGCATAGGCGGTTTCGTTGGGCAGATCGTAGTCGCTGGTGAAACCCTCATTGTGCGCCGACGGTCCGAGGCCGCCGGTGACGTAAAGGCTTTTGGTCATCAGATCGTCCCAGAGCCGGTCGAGCGCGGCGCGCAGCGTGTCGTCGCCATATTCGGTGGCGATGTCAGCCATGCCGGAATAAAGATACATCGCCCTGACCGCGTGGCCGACGACCTTGTCCTGCTCGCGCACCGGCTTGTGCGACTGGTTATATTCGTAGGTCTTGAAGTGGTAGGCCTTCGGGTCGGCGCCGCGGGCGCGCGCCTCCTCGTCGAAATAATGCGGTTGCTGGCCACGCTGGTCGATGAAGTATTTTGCCAGGTCCATGTATTTGCGGTTGCCGGTGGCGCGGGCGAGCTTGACCAGCGCCAGCTCGATCTCCTCATGGCCGCAATAGCCTTTTTTCTTCCCCGGCTCCGGGCCGAAAGTGTCGGCGATGTGGTCGGCATAGCGGCAGAGGATATCGAGCAGCTTGCGCTTGCCGGTCGCCTGAAAGTAGGCGACAGCGCCCTCGATCAGATGGCCGGCGCAGTAAAGCTCGTGGCAATCGCGAAGGTTCGTCCAGCGCAGCCCAGGCTGGATGCGCTGGTACCAGCTCGACAGATAGCCGTCCTCCTGCTGCAGCTTGCCGAACATGTCGATGACGGCGTCGATCTTTTTCTCCAGCTCCGGATTGCGGCGGCGGTAGAGCGAATAGGCGGCGGTCTCGATGGTCTTGCCCCAGTCGGAATCCCAGAACATCTGCGTCGTCACCGTCGAGCCGGTGAAGGTCGGGCTGGCCGCCTCGTCGGGCGACGGCGAATGGAACGGGATGACGACGCCGGGCGACGGCCGGTCAGGATCGATCTGCTCCAGCATGCGCGCCTCGACGCAGCGATCGTAGAGGATCTCGGCGGTGCGCGAAGCGACCGCGTCGACGCGGTCGCCCCAGAAGCCGCGGACATCGACCTGCGGTACAGGCAGCGGCCGGAAGGCGAGCTTCGGCCTGGCGGATGTCTCGGCCTTGGCTGAGGCGGCGGTTTGCTGTGCGGTCATCATTTCACTCCATTCGAATTACTTGACGGCCCCGGCCATGAGGCCGCGGATGTAAAAGCGCTGCAGCGCCAGGAACAGGATCAGGCACGGCACCATCATCACCGTGACGCCGGCCTGCACGGCGCCCCAGTCGATGGCGCCGAAACGGCCGGACTGGAGCGCCGTCATCATCACAGGCAGCGTGAATTTGGACTGGTCGGTCATCAGCACCAGGGCCGCCAGGAATTCGTTCCAGGCGCCGAGGAAGGCGAACAGCGCGATGGTGACGACCCCCGGCCAGACCAAAGGCAGCATCACCTTCAAAAGCATGGTGACATTGTTGGCGCCGTCCATGCGCGCCGCCTCCTCGATCTCGCGCGGCACGGCGTCGAAGGCGTTGCGCATCATGAAGATCGAGAACGGCAGTTGCAGCGTGACGTAAACACAGACCAGCCCGGTCAGTGTGTTGTGCAGGCCAAGCTTCGTCAGCACCAGGAAGATCGGCGTCAGGATCGACTGGAACGGGATCATGATCGTCGATAGGATGAGGATGAAGAAGAAATCCCGGAACGGAAAGCGGAAGCGCGAGAAACCGTAGCCGGCAAGCACGCTGACCAGAACCGACAACAGCACCGTCATCACCGAGACGTAGATTGAGTTTTGCGCCGACGCCCAGAGCCCGTCGCCGAAGGAGTTCAGCGTCCGGTAGTTCTCCATTGAGAAGCCGGTCGTCGGCCAGGGCGGCAGCGGCGGCTGGCGAGCCTCCTGCGCCGGCTTGAAGGTCGACAGCACGGCCCACACGATCGGCGCCACGAACAGCACCGAGGCGATGATGCCGGTGGAATGCCTGGCGAAACCAAAGGCGGCCTTGCGGTTCTGCGACAACGCCTGCGCCATCAGTCGAGCCCCGCGGGCTTGCGCAGCAGCCAGAGCTGGATCAGGCTGAGCGCCACCAGGATGACCAGCAGCACCATCGAGAGCGCGGCGCCGTAGCCTAGTTTGAACGATACGAAGGACTGGTTGAAGATCCAGTAGACCGCCGTCAGCGTCTGGTTGCGCGGGCCGCCGCGCAGGATGATGTAGAACTGGTCGAAGGCGAGGATCGAGCCCGCCACCGACAGGATCAACGCCAGCGCCAGCGTGCGGCGCATCAGCGGCAGCGTGATCGCCCTGAACCTGGCGAACGGGCCAGCGCCATCGATGACGGCCGCCTCCTGCAGATCCTGCGGGATCGACTGTAGGCCAGTCATCAGGATGATCATGGTGAAGCCCGCGACCTTCCACACCACCATGGCGATGATCGACCAGAAGGCCGGCTGGAAGGTAGCGAGCAGATTGAACTTCTTGTCGATCAGGCCAAGCTCATAGGCAGCCGGGCTGAACAGGCCGGAATCGACGTTGAGCAGCCAAGACCAAAGCAAGCTCGCCGAGGCGAAGCCGACCACCGCCGGCATGAAGAAGGCGGTGCGATAGAGATTGGTGAGCGGCCGGGGCTTTTCGATGAAGATCGCCAGCGGAAAGGCGACGGCGAAGATCGCGATGGTGACGATCACGGTGTAGTAGGCGGTGAATCTGAGCGCGTTCCAGAAGCGCGTGTCGCGCAGGATAGCGACGTAATTGTCGAGGCCGACGAAGGAATGCTCGCCCATCAGCGGCCAGTTGTTGAGCGACATCCACGCCGTCATGCCGAGCGGGATGACGAAGAAGACCGTGACCAGGGCGACAGCCGGCAGGACATAGAGCAGGCCGACCCATTGCCGCAGGTTGGTGCGCGCGCGGGATTTGGCGCGGACGGTGATGGCTGGGATGGCGGTCATGGCAGGGCGCCCGATGGCGTTGGAAAAGCCCCCCTCACCCGGACTGCCAGCCGAATTGCGAAAAGCAATTCGGGGCAATCCGACCTCTCCCCGAGGGGAGAGGAGATCACGAGCGCCGGCGCCGACCTCTTCTCCCCGCCGGGGAGAAGGTGGCCGCGAAGCGGCCGGATGAGGGGGTCTCTTCTCAACACGATATCCTGCCGTGAACGATGCATCGTCCGGCCGCCCGGCCAGGGAGACGGGGCGGGCGGCCGGTCAGAGCTTTGGGCGGCGAGGCGTTGCGCATCCCTCGCCGCCGGAGAGCCCTGGTCTCTACTTGTTCGGCGCCTGGTCGATGATCGACTGCATGGTGTCCTGCGCGTTCTTGATGGCGCCGTCGACATCGTCGCCGAAGAACACCTCGTTGACCATCTGCGTCCACGGGCCGTTGGCGGAGTTGATCAAATCGTTGAACACCACCGAATACGGCGTCTTGCCCTTCGCCATGGCTTCGGCCGCCACCTGGTAGCGCGGATCGAGATCCTTCAGCGCCTCCTTGGCGATGTCGTTGCGCACCGGCAGGCTGCCGTATTTCGCCAGGATCGTCTGGCCTTCCAGCGAATAGGCGAAGTCGAGGAACTGCTTCACCACCTCGATCTTCTTGGTGCCCTTGGTGACGACGAAATTGTCGCCGCCGGCAAAGGACGACCAGCCGCCATCCTTGCCCGGCAGGAAGGTGATGCCATAGTCGACATTGGGATATTGCGTGTTGAGCGCGCCGATGGCGAAGGCGCCGGAAGGCGAGATGCCGATGTTGCCGCCGGCAAACGCCGCGAAGAAGTTGGCGCCGGTGTCGGTCTGCGCCCCTTCGGGCACCAGCCCCTTCTTGACCATCGAGCGGTAGAGGTCGATGGCGCCGCGCAGCTGCGGGCTGTCCAGCGTCGCCTTCGAGCCGTCCTCCGACAGGATGTCGCCGCCCGAGGCCCAGATCAGCGGCGTGAAGGTGAAGATGTTGCAGCCGCCGCAATTGCCCGAGAAATAGAAGCCCTTGATGTCGCCGCCGAGCGCGTTGACCTTCTCGGCGTCGGCCTCGATCTCGGCCCAGTTGGTCGGTCCCTTCTCGGGGTCGAGGCCGGCCTGCTTGAACAGCTTCTTGTTCCAGATCAGCACCGAGGCATCGGCCGAGAACGGCAGGCCGTAGATACGGTCCTTGTAGGTGCCGGTCTTCACATGCGCCGGCGACAGGCTGGCAAAATAGGGCAAGGATTTCGCCCAGTCGGTGATGTCCTCGAGCTGGCCGGCGGCGGCGAAGGACGGCGTGTAGATCAGGTCGAGCGACAGCGCGTCGGGCGCGGTGCCGCCGGCGGCGGCCGCGCCATATTTCGGGATGATCTCGGCATTGGGGATGATGTCGAGCTTGATCTGGTCCTTATGCGCCTTGTTGAAGGCATCGACGATGCGCGGCATGAAATTCGAGCCGTCGGCGCGCACCCAGATGTTGGCGGTGTCGGCGGATGCCGCCTGCAGGCCGCCGCCGATCAACGCGGCGGCAAGCGCCAGTTTCGCGGTCATGGTGTTCATCATTCTCCTCCTCATTGTTCTCCTCCCTGTTTGGCCGTCCGCCCGGCGGTTCGGGCGGCAACGGCCTTTGCATTCACCTCTCAGCCGCCCGGCGGACGGCCGCATGACTGACGCACCACCAGCCGGCACGGCAGTTTCCTTATGCCCGGCGCGGCCGACTGGCCGCCCACGAGCGACAGCAGAGCGAGCCCGGCCTCGCGGCCGAGCGCTGCCAGGTTCATGTCGACCGAGGTCAGCGGCGGCCGCGTCGCCTCGGCCACGATCTCCCAATTGTCGAAGCCGATGACGCCGACCTCCTCGGGCACACTTATGCCGCGCTCGCGCAGCGCATCGATGACGCCGCGCGCGATCTGGTCGTTGCCGCAAAAGACGGCGTCGGGTGCTTCGCCCCTACCCCCGAACAGCTTGCCGACCGCCTCGTGCCCCCAGCCTTCCGACCAGGCGCCGAGCAACGGCTCGAAGGCCGGCAGGCCGTTCTCGACGAGCACATCGCGGTAAGCCTGGGCCCGCGCGTGCACCACGCCAAAGCTCGCCGGGCCGCTGACATGGGCGATGCGCCGGCGCCCGAGCCGCAGAAAATGCTCGACCGCCAGCTGCGCGCCGCCGGCATCGTCGCAGACGAAGGCGATCGCGCCGGGATCGGGCTGGGTGAAGGCGTAGACGACGGGAACGCGCAAATTGGAAAGATCGACCGGGAGATGGCGGTCGATGCGTTTTCCGGTGGCGATGATGCCGTCGACGCGCTTGTCGAGCATGGCCTCGACATGCAGCTGGCCGAGCCGCTGATCGTCCTCGACATTGCACAGGAACACCGACACGCCGTTGTCGACCAGCGCATCCGAAACGCCGGCCATCAGCGGCAGCGAGAAGCGGCCATAGGTATCGTTGGTGAGCAACCCGACCGTGAAGGAGCGTTTTCGCAGCAGGCTTTGCGCCAGGCTGTTCGGTCGGAAGCCGAGCAGCCGCGCCGTCTCGCGGATGCGCTCGCGCGTCTCGGCCGTCATCCGCCCCTGCCCGTTCAGCGCCTTGGACGCGGTGGCCACGCTGACGCCGGCGGCCGCGGCCACCTCGCGGAGGGTGACGGGCTTGGCAAAAACAGGCGCTGACTCGGCGTCTGAAACCATCTTCGGCGCAGGACCTCCCAGTTTGAGAAAACCTTTTCTCACAGGGGCCTGCTGCATTCGGACCGGGGGGCGGATGTCGAAAGCAAAGGGTTGGGAAAAGGTTTTCTCAGTTGGGGAGATTAAAGGGAAGATGGGGAGGTTGGCAAGGGATAAGGACGTCATCAGTTATCGAATGACCGGAATGGGCCGAGAGCCGCTTGGCAGCAACGGCAGCAACCCTACAAACAGGCCGCTGGCGTTGTGGTGGGCGTTGTGGGCAAAATCGATTACTTAAGTAAACCTGTTGCGTGCAGGCTATTTGCCGTCTTACATTTTGCTTTCATATATCAAGAAGGAAATATTTTTGAGATTTACGGCCAAGGGACCCGCGATTCCGAATGAGCTCTTGACATTGAGAGATCAAGGAGAGGTTGTATTCTTCTGTGGCGCCGGCATTTCCATTCCTGCTGGATTGCCAAGCTTTTTTGACCTCACGAAATCAGTTATGCAGAGAGTCGGAGTTTCGCCAGTTTCAAAGATTGGCCAACTTATGGCGCGAGCGATCACAGAAGGTGATCCGGAGCTGGCGCCGCCACTCGATCAAATCTTCCGCATGCTTCAGCGCGAATACACGCCACAAAGGATCGAACGCGAAGTCACGTCTTTCCTAAAAACACCGAGAAAAGCAGACATTTCCAAGCATGACATCGTTCTACGACTGTCGAGTGACGCCGCCGGAGCACCTTTTGTTGTTACTACGAATTTTGACCTGCTCTTCGAACGCGCAAAGCGCGGTTTGAACCGTTGGCTGCCGCCGACACTTCCCATGATGACCGGCGAACAAAATCACACCGGTGTCATTTACCTTCACGGCCGGCTGCCCGCAAACCCTGGGTCCGACGGAAGCAACAACACATTGGTGTTGGGATCAGGCGACTTCGGGCGGGCCTATCTAGCGGATGGTTGGGCAACAACGTTCATTAGGCAACTTTTGGAACGTCGCGTGGTTGTACTTCTCGGCTATTCAGCTGGCGATCCGCCCATTCGATATCTGCTTGAAGGCCTCGAAGCTAGTACCTCAGCCCGGCTGAGGACAATCTACGCCTTCGATCGCGGCGAAGAGGACGAAGTCCGCGCCAAATGGCGTGATATCGGCGTAACGGGAATTCCCTTCGGCGAATTCTCCGATCTCTGGCAAAGTTTGGAGCAATGGGCGTCCCGTGCTGACAACCAAGAGAAATGGACGGCGGACACCATCGCACTCGCACGACGATCGCCACGCGACCTCATGCCATTCCAGAGGGGCCAAGTTGTGTCACTCCTCAGCACTAGTGAAGGCGCAAGGGCCTTTGCCGCCTCTACCCCTCCACCGGGTTCGGAATGGCTATGTGTCCTTGATAGGTCCATCCGGTATAGCGAACCGAGAAAAGATGGGTGGGAGGAGGATAAACCTGAGATCGATCCCCTTGAGGTTTATGGCCTCGATGACGATCCGATGCGTCCCGATCCATCGGAAAGGCGCGCAAAGGTTGAGGCGATCGATGCACTTGCTTCGTTACCTGCGGATGGTGATGGCCCTCGCTACTCCAGACTTTCCGGGATTCCAAACAATCGGCGCGGCACCCTACCAGCCCGTCTACAAGCACTTGGAAGTTGGTTCGAGTCCGTTGCACACGAATTGCCCGCCATCTGGTGGGCAGCGCGCCAATCTTACTTAGATCCCGATTTGATGTGGGGCGTAAACCGACGTCTCAATGGACACGGGGCCAAGTTTGATGACGGGCCAAGGCGGGCTTGGTTGATTCTGCGAGAAATAAGTCTTGCGGCCTCAGATGACATTCACGATCGAAGCTGGTTCGACCTTGCAGCGCAATTGCGCCAAGACGGATGGACACGAAGTGTACTGCGAGCGCTAGAAGAGGCAGTTCGTCCAAGGCTTGCGCTTGGCCCACCGATACTCCGGTCGCCGCTTCCACCACTGCCGGGTCAGTCAGACGACCCCATGTCGATGTTAAGAATCAAAGTAGAGGTGCCTGAACGTCACGAAACACCTACCGAAATTCCACCGGACATGATCCCGGAAATTTTCAAGGCGCTTCGAGGTTCATTGGAGCGCGCAATCAGTCTGCTAGAAGAAACCCCGTTTGCAAATTATTTCCATCTGCCTGCGATTGAACCCGATGAGAAGCCAGGTGAGCGACATCTCGGCAACGATGGCCTGGACGCTTTGTTCATGTGGACCGTCGATATTCTGAAGCGTTATCTCGATATCTCGCCTAATGCTGCAAAAAGAGAGGTGTTGGCGTGGCCAGAGAACGACCGATTTTTCTTTGATAAGTTAAAACTATTTGCGTGGAAGAATTCAATTTTTCCTGGCTCGGACGTGGTGACCGGCATTATCAGTCTGTCACAAGACGCCTTTTGGAATGCATATTTGCAACGCGAGATGTTGCACCTGTTGACGGTACGATGGTCTGATTTTTCGATCCAAGAGCGGATGGCAATTGAGACCCGTATCATAAACGGGCGCGACCGATACAAAACGGAACCTCTCGACGAATTTGAACAAAATGCAGCAGAGACGGCGGCTGTGCGGTTGGGGTGGCTAGATCACCATAGTCGCACTTTGTCGGAGGCTGCTCGAGCATTTCTAGAGGAACAAAGGAAGCAGCCGGGCTATCGACGTGTGTGGGAGGAACACGCCGCAGATGACAGGGACGGACGCGCCGGTTGGGTTGAACGGCGCAAGGATGGAAGCAAACTTCTGAACACTCCGCTCGATAAGATTCTAAGTTCAGCCGCCGACGCTTCTGGCCGTGATCATGAGATGTTTGTCGAACACGCGCCCTTCGAAGGACTGGTACGCGAACGTCCATCCCGTGCGCTCGCGGCGTTAGCGTTTGAGTCGAGGCGAGGTAAGTACTCGGCACAATTTTGGCAACAGTTGCTGTCTGACTGGCCGGAGGGCACTTCACCGCGCCTGCTCGTGTTGTGTGGCCTGCGTCTTTCCCGTCTTCCGCAGGAAACCGTTTTCGAATTGCGTTTCTATCTTCCCGATTGGATTGAAAAACATCTTGCTCCCAGCGCGCTTAATCAGACCGCATATTTCTTCGACATTTGGGATGCGATCTTCTTGAAACTGAATGCCTCCGGTGAAGAGGCAACTCAGAGTTCTATGGGCGAGGTTCGCGTTGGCGGGCATATCGTGAAGCGATCGCGAAAGACATTAGATTACGCGATAAATGGGCCGATTGGTAAATTGGTCGATTCCCTCTTTCATACGTTTGAAGACCGAAAATTCGCCAAGGATGAGCAGTTCCCTGTCAACATTACCGAGAGATTGGGCAGGGCACTCGCCGCCGTTGGCGAAGGTGCCAGCCATGCGGCATGCTTGTTGGGTCGACGTCTGGATTGGTTGTTCTATGTCGACCCCTCATGGGTGCGATCGGTTCTTTTGCCACTTTTCAAACTAACAGACCCGCTTTCTGAGGCTGTGTGGAGTGGCTTTTTGTTCAGAGGCGAAACTCCGCAATCCGCTGAATTGTTCGACCTTATAAAGGCGGAATTTCTAAACCTGATCGATACGCGAAGCGATCTCTTGGAAGAGGATGAGCTTGAACGTCAGACCGCACAGATTCTTACCGTTGCCACTTACTGGCACAAGCATGACGCACGCTATCTGACAAATGCGCAATGCCGAAGGGCGCTCCAGGCGATGAGCCCAACAGGACGCGCCTCGGCCTTGTGGACCGTCAGTCAAATCCTAGACCAAGAAGACGCTTGGTCTTCGTTTGGCAAGAAGTTCTTTGCAGATATTTGGCCTCAGGAAGCGCGGTATCAAACCAGTTCCTCTTCCGAGACGATGGTGCGTATTGCCGAGCACAACACCGAACGCTTCCCGGACGTCGTTCAGACGATAGCCGAGTACTTAAGACCGGTCGATCATCCCGATATGTTCATCTTTCGCCAAAGACAAGACACTGGAGCGGACAGTGAGCCCGTGCCTTTGGTAAAACGTTGGCCGATGCAGGTCTTGACAGTGGCGGATCGCATCATCGCGAGAGAGCCGGCCCAAATTCCCTATGACCTAGCTGCACTTCTCAACGACATAGCGGAGTGCGCACCGACTGCTCGAACGACAAGAAGCTGGCGACGTCTGTACGAACTTGTCTCAAAATAAGATGTTGGACCTCGACTAATTGGGATTAAGCCTTTTGCTGACGGGAAAGCCCGCGCATGCGGGGTGGATCACTCCCGGAGCACCTCCAACCTTCCCCCGCCCCTACCCCAGTCCCCTAAAACTCGACGGCGGCCGCGACACCCACGCTTCGATCTCCCGGTTCACGAATCCCGCCGCCTGGTGGTGGATGAAGTGACCCGCTCCGGGCAGCGCCACCACCGACGTGACGTTATCCACCTCGCGATAAGTCCCGTCATAGGCGGCGGCGGGGATATAGGGGTCCTCGGCGCCGAAGATCACCAGCGTCGGGGCTCTTACCGGCGGCAGCGCGCCGATATCGGGCATTTTGCCCAGCGGGATGTTGGCCCGGTAGTAGCCGAGCATCGGCTCCGGGTGGGCGCGCTGGAGCGCTTCGATGAGCGCTTGCCGCTCGGCGGCATCAGTGACCCAGGCGGCCAGTTCCTCCGGGCTCGGCAGGGCCACCGAACCGATGCCCTGGAAACGGCGGATATATTCGATGGTGCCGGCATTGGCCGGGTCGTTGATGGCGCGCAGATAGTGGCGGGGGTGCGGCGCGCAGAGCAGCACGAGATGGCGCACGACCGGGGGCGCGCGCATGGCCAGCCACCAGGCGATGAAGCCGCCCCAGTCGTGGCCGACTATGGAAGCCTGGGAAAGCTGTTCGGCCGCAAGCACGGCCAGCACATCGTCGACCAGATAAGGCATCAGCGCGTAATTGGCGTGTCCCTGCGGAGCGTCGCTTTTCCCGAAGCCGCGCAGATCCGGCGCCAGCACGCGGTATCTGGCGCTGAGCGCCTCGATCTGCCGGCGCCAGCCGAGGCCATGATCGGGAAAGCCATGCAGAAAAACGATCGGCGGGCCTGAGCCCGCCGCGATGTAGTGCAGTTTGACGTTGCCGTTGACCGCGACCCTGGACTCGAAACCTGCTTCCAAGCTCACACGCCGCCGGTCGTCACATCTTGACTTCGAGACGCAGGAACGGACCGTCGAACGTCTGGTTCTTCTGGTCCGCGTTCACAATCAGATTGTGCCACTGCTCGAACTTGTAGCCGGCGGTGAAGGTGGTGTTGGCGATAGGCGTCCAGCTAAGGCCGGCCGAAGCCTCGACATTGGTGACCGTCTCGCTCGAGTGCTGCTTGGCCTCGCCCACGACTTCCGTGAAGTCGGGATTCCTGCTGTGTTCCACCAGCGCGATACGATCGGTGCGCCGACCCCACATGACGGAGCCCGAAACCGCGCCTGTCAGGCCCCATGTCTCGCCGATCGGATAATAGGCCTCGACGCCGGCGCGCGGACCGATGCCCCAGAATTCCGAGGTGCCTATCTTGTCCACCGAGCCGCCCTTGTCGGCGGGATTGCTGGGCGTCGCCGATTCGGAGAAATCGAAGCCCTTCTGATCGGCATGCAGCAGCCGCAGGCCGCCGAAGAACCGGATGTCGGCGGTCTGCACCTTCACGTGCTTGCCGAGATCGAAGTCGACCGTCTGGAAGTCGAAGCCGTGGCTGAGGGACGCCTTGAGCACGCCGCCAGGCACAGTCTCGCTTTGGCTCTCGGACCAGTCCCTGCCCAGATGGAAGGCGCCAGCCAGGCGCCAATCCATGTCCGGGGAAATCTGCTTGGTCAGCGCGACGGAGCCGTTGAACCCGCCCTTGCTGTGTCCAAGAACGTCCGGGGCGAAGCCGAGCTTGTCGCCATCATGGATTTCGTTGCTGAAGTACGACCCTTCAAAGGCAAGCTTGATGTGCGAATCGATGACCGCCTGGTCAACTGCCTGGCCCTCACCCGCGTGCGCCGCGACAACGCCCACCGACGTCATCGATGCAGCCGAGGCCGCAACCGTCGCCAAAAATTTTCCTGATGCCTGCGCCCGCACGCTTTCCCCCTAGAATCCAACCCAAAACCGAGGGCAAGCTAACCGAACGGAAGCATGTGCGAAAGCCACCGATATCTCTTCGTCAGGCACTGTGACAGCTTTGCCACACTGACGACCCGCCAGACCTCGCTTGTGCGGTGAACGCGCCGCAAGTGCTGGGCTGTCAGACCTATCGGCTTGAAGCAAATGTGCTAAGCGTCTGGACGGATATGTCGGCCGCCGGTGCGGCCATATCCGCTTGCGGGGAGCGGGGCCGGATGAATCAATCGCAGATCGAGGATGTCCTCAACAGCATCGTCTATGCGCTCTACGCCCAGGGCGGGCAGCCGGGCGCGGGCGAAAACCGCATCGGCAATCTCGAAGTGTTCGATCATCCCGACGCGGTCGACCACATCGTCAAGGCGCCGGCGCTGTTTCGCAAGAATTTCTCGATGATCTCGGCCCTGGGCTACAGCCGCTTCAACACCAACGACGAGAATTGGGCCATCCGGCGCGAGATCACGCAGGACGCCTATCTGGCGGCGGCGCGGCCGGCCCGGCAAAACGCAGTGTCCGAGATCTACGCCGCCAGCCTTTCGCAGAGCGATGCGAGCCTCGCCGGCATCCAGAAGGCGTTGTTCTCGGCCTCGCTCACCATCTTCTATGGCGCCTTCGGCCTGGTCCCCAGCATCGAGCCGACGCTCGCGCTGATCGACCGGGTGCGCGACGTGCTGCGCAGGCTGCAGTATTTTTCCTGGGTCGCCCCCACGGTCGCGGAGCGCGACAGGGCCCTGCACGACGCCCGCCAGGTGGTCATAGATTTTGCCGCCCAGCTCGCGGCCGAGCCGGGCGGAGCGGCGGCGATGGCGCACTTCGCCGAAAAGGCCAAGGAGATCGAGGGTTTCTCGCCGGTCGAGGAGTTCGTCATGAATGTCTTTGCCGGCGTGGAGACCACCGTCGCCACCGTGCTGTGGGTGATCGACCGCATGGGCGCCAACGAGAAGGTCCAGCAGCGCCTTCAGGACGAGATCGCCGCCGGCGGAGCCGCCACACCCTATAGCGACTGCATCGTCAACGAGACGATGCGCTACCTGCCGCCGATCCCCTTCCTGGTCCGCGAGGTGGGTGCGGAGACGTCGCTGGACGGCAGGCAGCTCAGGCCGGGACAGCTCATCCTCATCTCCGTGGTGGGCGTGCACCAGCATCCCGCCTTCTGGAGCGATCCGAAAACCTTCGATGCCAGCCGCAAGGAATTCATCGAGGATAGTTACGACCGCCGCGCCTTCATCCCTTTCCTCACCGGGCCGCGCATGTGCGGCGGCGCGCGCCTCGGCCGGCTCGAGGTCAAGGAAGCGGTGCGCGCCGTGGTGCGCCAGTTCGCCTTCAGCCGCGCCGACAATGTGATCCGCTTCGATTATGGGCTGGCGTTGCGCCCGGCGGCCGGCTCCTCGGTCGGCGTCGCGCGGCGATGAACTTGGCCGGCTTGCCCTTCGTCGACGGCGAGCGGCTCGCCTTTCCGCTTGTGGGCGGGCGACGCTATGTGCGCGGGCTGGACGTCGTGGCCATGATCGAACGGCGCTATCCGGATTTCGCCCGTCTCGACCTGAAGTTCCTGCGGCCGATCGCCAACCATGCGGCGATCAGCTTCCGGCGCGATCACCGTGCGGCCGTGGCGGTCTCGCTCGCGCCAGCCGAAGGCGCGCCGCTCGATCTCTACATCGTCAACCTGGAGCAGACCGAGGCAGCGTCCGAAAAGGAACCCCGGCTCGCGCCTCATATCGCGCTGCCTTGGGCCTTGCCCGGCAGCGGCTGGAAGCGCCGCTATCTGGTGCTCGGCCGGCGCGGCCACGCCGACATGCTCGCCGTGGTGTTCAATCGGTATCAGGCGGCCACGGGGCGGCGCTTCGTGCTGAGGACCTTGCACCTCGAACGGTCGCGTGCCGCTGGTATCGAACTGGTCAGCCTTGGCGAACCGAAGACCGAGCGCGGCCTCAGCCTCTGGTCGATCAGCCGGCAAGGCCGGCGCTGGTGCCGGATCGAGACGATCGACGGCCAAGCGTCGGGCTGACCGCAGCGGTCCCTCAATCCTGCGGCCCCCGCCGTCACGCGGCGGTGAGGAACCCCAAAATGAGCAGCGCCTGGTCGATCGTCATCAGCGACGGCGGATGGCCGGCATCGACGTTGTCGGCCACCCACAGGTCCGGCCGGACAAGCCGGGTGCGCTCGATGGCCGGCCGGTCGATGAAATTGCTGTCGCGGCCGTACATCAAAAGGAAGCGCGCCTGAAGCTTGGCGACGATCTGAAACAGGTCGTAGTCGCGCCCGGCCATGGAACCGAAGTTTCCGGTGGTGGCGGGGTCGTAGGCAAGCCGGAATCCCTCGGCATCGGAAACGATCTTGTTGGCGACATAGCGCGAGAAGACAGCCTCCTCGACCGGCCCCATGAAGGAGCGCGTCGCGCGCACATAGGCCTCGGCATCGGCACGGGTGGCGAACTTCGCCTCGCTGTCGCGGACGATCTCGGCGCGGATGTGGTCGACATTGGCGCCGCCCAGCATGGGCACGTCGTTGAGCACCACCTTGGTCGCCCGCGACCGGGTCATGTAGAGAAACAAAAGCAGGATCGTGCCGCCCCAGGAGGATCCGATAAAATGGTTCTCCTTGCCGGCAAACTCGCCGAGTGCCCGCAGGCAGCTGTAGTAGACGTTGATGTCGTAGCCGCCGCCGAGATAGGCGCTGCGCCCGCGCCCGAGCAGATCCGGACAGACCACCAGATAGCCGTTGCGGCACAGGAAAGCGGCGAGATAATCGAAATCGGAGCCGTTTCCGGTAAAGCCGTGCAGGCAGAACACGCTGCCGCGGGGCGTGCCGGCCGGCTGCCAGATGCGCACGAACATCGAGGCATAGCGGTCGCCGAGGCGGATGAGGATTTCCTGGGTCAGTGCCTCGGGGGACGCGGGCTTGTCCATCACGCGTCCCGCTTGCGCACGGCGCGCTTCATGGCGCCGCGCGCATTGATGAAATCACGCTTCCAGAAGACGGATTTGTCGAGATTGAGCAGCTTGGCTTCCTTGATCAGCGGCAGGATGTGCCCCGACGAGCGCGTCGCCATCACGGTCGCGGCAACGGCGCTGCCGCCGGGGTCCGGATTGAGCGGACCGTCATTTGCGACCCAGGCCTCGGCGATCTCGCGACTGGTGACGATCCAGCCGAGATAGGCGACGATATCATCGTCGACCGAACCGATGAGATGCGTCTGCTGTTCCAGCTGATAGCGCAGCGTCTTTACCATCAACCCGAATTCATAGCCGTCGAAAGGCGGGTAGTGAGCAATAAAATTGCAAACCAGCCCCAGCGAGACCGGATTGGAGGGAACGCGGGTGAAATAAAGTTTTTGCATAAGGACTCAAGGGGTTCACACGGCGCGAGATTATGATGAGGAACCGATCCCGGGCTAGTGGGAAAGCGCGGCCGGCGCGCCGCAATCGCCGGATCTTTTTTTAAGTGTGCGCCCAACGCTGCCGCGAACCGCGGTACGACGGATTCGCGATCGGCAACCGTCCTTGCTAAAATATTTCGATGATCGTACTATTCGTCGCTCGAACTGGCTGATCGCAGCATAACAGCTTGTCGGCAAAGGAGAGCACAATGAGACAGCTGATCGTCACCGAATTCATCAGCATCGACGGTATCGCCGAGCACGAGAAACTGCCCGATGTGACGTGGAACGACGAGATGCAGGCCTTCAAGGAGGATGAGCTTGCCGACAGCGGCGCCATGCTGTTGGGGCGCACGACCTACGAGATCTTTGCCGGTCATTGGCCGAAAGAGAAAGGCGACTTCGCCGACCGCTTCAACGCGTTGCCGAAATATGTCGCATCGACCAGCCTGAGGTCGGTCGATTGGAAGCCGGCCGAACTGCTTGACGGCCCCCTGCTCGACGCGGTCGCCCGGCTCAAGCGCCAGGCCGGCCGCAACATCTATGTGCATGGCAGCGTCAGCCTCGCGCGGCAACTTCTTGGCCATGGTCTCGTCGACCGCCTCAGGCTGCTCGTCTATCCGGCAGCCGCGGGCCAGGGTGAACGGCTGTTTCCGTCCGAGGCTCCGGTCGCTCTTGAACTGGTCTCGGCCGTGCCGTTCGGCAATGGCGCGGTGGCGATGGAATACAGGCCAGCCGCGAAAGCTTAGGCTCCCTGGTATCGCTGGGCTAAGACGCGGCGCAATTTCAGGCGCCGGCATTATCCAATGCCCTAGGGCCTGTTGAGATTCATCTTGAGTTTATGACGGCGGCGGCGAGATGGATAATGGCGTTGAAGCTCTGGTCGGT
>NZ_JBFUPO010000018.1:0-86499 GCF_041355295.1 Mesorhizobium sp. RCC_202 | reverse complement strand
TGAGTAGTGAGTAGTGAGTAGTGAGTAGTGAGTAGTGAGTAGTGAGTAGTGAGTAGTGAGTAGTGAGTAGTGAGTAGGAAATAAAGTCCCGGTCTGATCCGTTCAATCCTATCCACTACTGACTACTCACTACTCACTACTCACCACTCACTCTTTCCTTCCGCCACGCCGCCGGCGCGACGCCAACGGCCTCGCGAAAGAAGCGCGAGAAATAGGTCGGGTCGTTGAAGCCGGTCTCGTAAGCGATGTCCTCGACTGTGCGGATGGTGAAGAGCAACAGGCGCTTGGCCTCGACCAGGCGTCTTTCGCCGATTGCCTGTCGCACGCCCGAGCCCAGCGCCTGATGCGCCGCCTTGTCGAGCAAATGCCGTGTGGTGCCGAGTTCCTCGACATAGCGCTCGACCGGCCAGTCGTCGCGAAAATGCCGGTCGATTAGCCGCCGCAATCGCCCACCAAGCGCCACGGCCGCCGGCACCGTCACAGCGTGCGATTGCGAATCGAGCCGGGCGATGTGCGACAGCGCAACCGAGATCAGCGGCGGCAGAATTTTTTCCGCACCGGCTTGCGCCTCGGCATACTCGGCCTGGATCATCTTGATCGTGTCGGTGAGCCGTTCCCACAGCGCCGTGTCGCCGCGCCCGGTGACGAAGACGGGCTGGTCGAGCGGCAGGGCGGAATGCTCGGCGATCGCGGCGAGTGCTGCGTCCGCGACCGAAACCACGATGGCGTCCGTGCCCTGCTCGATCTCGAAACCATGCACGACGCCACTTGGCATGAAACTCACCGTCGGTGCCGAAAAACTCCACGCTTCATCCTCGATCCGGTAGATGCCAGCACCGCTTACCCAGAAGGTGATCTGCGCCATTTGCGGATGCTTGTGCGCCAGAACGCGGCCGCGATGCACGGAAGCGCGGGCCTGTACAGTCTCGACATGCAGAAAGCCGACGTCGAGCGCGCGGGTTGGCTCGCCATAGACGAAGAATTCCGGAATGGCGGTCTGTGTCATCGGCTACCGGAAAAAGTCCAAGCGGTTTTGTGCTTTCGTCCATAACCCATCGCGACATCCGCGGCTACTCTTCAACGATCAAGGGAGGATCATGATGCGATCGGAAGATTATCGGGCCGACAAGTCGCGGCCGTTCACGGGCGCCGAATATCTGGCGAGCCTGCGCGACGGGCGCGAGGTCTACATCAATGGCGAGCGGATAGCCGACGTCACCAGCCATCCGGCGATGCGCAACTCGGCGCGCTCGCTGGCCCGCCTCTACGACGCGCTGCACGATCCCAAACAGCAGGCGGTGCTGACCTCGCCCACCGATACCGGCTCGGACGGTTACACCCACAAATATTTCCGCGTCGCCCATTCCTCATCCGACCTTGCCGCGCAGCAAGGCGCGATCGCGCATTGGGCGCGCATGACCTATGGCTGGATGGGCCGCACCGCCGATTACAAGGCGGCGCTGATGAACACGCTCGGCGCCAATGCCGAATGGTACGGGCCGTTCAAGGACAATGCGCGCGCCTGGCACAAACGCGCCCAGGAAGCCGTGCTGTTCATGAACCACGCCATCGTCAATCCGCCGATCGACCGCCACAAGCCTGCCGAACAGGTGAAAGACGTGTTCGTCCACATCACCAAGGAAAACGATGCCGGCATCTGGGTGTCGGGCGCCAAGGTGGTGGCGACATCGTCGGCGCTCACCCATTACAATTTCCTGGCGCAAAGCTCGGCGACGGTGACCGAGGATCCGTCGCTGTCGGTGATGTTCATCGTGCCGATGAATGCGCCCGGCATAAAGATGTTCTGCCGCGTCTCCTACGAGCAGACGGCGAACACCGTCGGTCATCCCTTCGACTATCCGCTGTCATCGCGTTTCGACGAGAACGACGCGATCCTGGTGCTCGACAATGTCTTCATCCCCTGGGAGGACGTTCTGGTGCTGCGTGACGCGCAGAAAATCCTGTCCTTCCATCCGGCGTCCGGCTTCATGCATGGCTATTGCTTCCAGGGCTGCACGCGCTTTGCCGTCAAGCTCGATTTCCTCGCCGGGCTGCTAGCCAAGGCGCTGCGCGCCACCGGCGGCGATGCCTTCCGCGGCAACCAGGCAGCACTCGGTGAAGTGATTGCGCTGCGCCACATGTTCTGGAGCTTTTCCAACGCAATGGCGCACAACCCGATCCCCTGGGCGAATGGCGCGGTGCTGCCAAACCTGGAGGCAGCGCTGGCTTACCGCACCTTTATGTCGGAGGCCTATCCGCGCGTCATCGACACGGTGCGCCGGGTGATCGCCTCCGGACTGATCTACCTGCCGTCGTCGGTGAAGGACTTCGCCAATCCCGAGATCGACCACTACCTCGCGCAATATGTGCGAGGCTCCAACGACATGGGTCATGTCGAGCGCATCAAGATCATGAAACTGTTATGGGACGCGACCGGCACCGAGTTCGGCGGCCGCCACGCGCTCTATGAGCTCAACTATGCCGGCGCGCCGGAAGAGGTGCGGCTGCAGGTGCTGAAAGGCGCCGAGCGCGGCGGACGGCTGAAGCAGATGGAGGAGTTGGTCGACCAGTGCATGGCCGACTATGACGAGAAGGGCTGGACCGGCGACACCTGGCTACCGCCGCTGACCAGTCCGGCCAACTGACGGAGGTTGGCGATGGAGCCGCAAGTGGCGAGGCTGGAATTCCGCGAGGCGATGGCGCGGGTTTGCGCGCCGGTCAACATCGTCACCACCGACGGTCCGGCCGGGCGCGGCGGCTTCACCGCCACAGCCATGTGCAGCGTCTCCGACGACCCGCCGACGCTGCTTGTATGCATGAACGAGCGCTCGGCGCAGACCGGAATGTTCCTCGCCAACCAGCGCTTCTGCGTCAACGTGCTGACCCAGTCGCACATGCATCTGGCGGCGAAATTCGCCGGCGCCATCCGCGACATGGGGGAGCGCTATCAAGCCGCGCGCTGGCAGACCATGCCGTCGGGCATGCCGGCGCTGCTCGACGCCATCGTTTCCTTCGATTGCGAGATCGGCGCGGTCAACAAGGTCGGCACGCATAATGTGATGTTCGGCCGCGTCGTCGACATCCGCCACGGCAGCGACGAAGCGGCGCTGCTTTATGTCGGCCGCAACTACATGCAGCCGAGCGCGCTGGGGAGTTTTGGCGGCTAGGATTGGCCTTCTGTCGATTCCGACTGGATCAGGCTTTCCAGCATGTCGAGCAACCGCTCATGCTCCGCGGCGCCGTAGCGCTGCTCGATCGCCTCGTAGATGGCGACGCGCTCGGGCGACAGCTCTTCGATCAGCGCCACGCCGGCCGGGCTGATGGCGAGCAAAGCGCGGCGGCCGTCATCCTTGACCTTGTTGCGGGTGATGAATTCGCGCTCTTCCATCGCCTTGATGATGCGGGTCAGGCTGGGCGGCAGGATGGAAGCACGGTTGGCAAGCTCGGTCGCTTCCAGCGGCCCGGTTTCGGCCAACACGCGAAGCACCCGCCATTGCTGCTCGGTGATGTCGTGACGGGCAAGCATCGGCCGGAAATGCGCCATGATCACTTCGCGGGCACGCAGAAGCGCCATGGGCAAGGATCGGCGGGTGCTGGTCGGCAGCAAGGTCAGGTCTCCGGCAATTGCGGTGCGACTCGCAATACTTGTGAGTTCAAAGCGAAGCTATATCCGCGATTTTGCCGAAGCGGCAATCCCGCACCAATGTTGTAGCGCACACAGAGAACGACGCTTGACATTCCGTCGTCAAGATGTAATTCACATGTTAATTAAAAAACGTGGAGGAACGCCGTGCCGCACATGGCGATCGAATATTCCGCAAATCTCGACGCGAAGGTCGACATGAGCGACCTCTGCGCGCTGGTGTCGCGCATCATCCTCGCCAGCGGCCTGTTCGAGCCGGGCGCGATCAGGGTTCGCGCCTTCCGCGCCGAGGCCTATGCAATCGCCGACCGCCTGCCCGAGAACGGCTTCATCGATATGAATTTCCGCATCGGCAAGGGACGCAGCGAAGCGGAGAAGAAAAGCGCCGGCGAAGCGATCTTCGCGGCCGTCACCGATCATCTTTCGTCGCTGTTTGCAACGCCGCATTTCGCGCTGTCGCTCGAGATCCGCGAGATCGACGCCGAGCTCAGCTGGAAGAAGAACGCCATCCATCCGCGCCTTCGTAGCAAGTAATCGCGGCGGCACGTGAGCGCGGCAGCAATCAACAGGAAAGACCCATGGCGGCATTTGACGACAATCTGAAGAAGGCCGAGGCCTATCTGGAGCGCTTCCGCCGGGATGGCGTGCTCAACCAGATCGGTGGCGAGGCGGTGCCTGCTGCCGACGGCTCGACCTATGAGACGATCTCGCCGATCGACCTGAAGCCGCTGGCAAAAGTGGCGCGCGGCAAGGCCGCCGACATCGACCGCGCCGCCAAGGCAGCCAAGGCGGCCTTCAAGGACTGGGCGGCGATCTCCGGCGACGCGCGCAAGAAGCTGATGCACAAAATCGCCGACGCCATCGTCGCGCGGGCCGAGGAGATCGCCTTCGTCGAATGCATGGACACCGGACAGTCGCTGAAGTTCATGGCCAAGGCAGCATTGCGCGGCGCCGAGAATTTCCGCTTCTACGCCGACCGCGCGCCCGAAGCGCGCGACGGCCGCTCGCTGCGCGCACCGGGCCAGCTCAACATGACGACGCGCGTGCCGATCGGTCCCGTCGGCGTGATCACGCCATGGAACACGCCGTTCATGCTGTCGACCTGGAAAATCGCACCGGCTCTGGCCGCCGGCTGCACGCTCGTGCACAAGCCGGCGGAGCTGTCGCCGCTGACCGCGCGGCTGCTGGTCGAGATCGCCGAGGAAGCAGGCCTGCCCAAGGGCGTGTGGAACCTCGTCAACGGTTTCGGTGAGGACGCCGGCCGGGCATTGACCGAGCATCCCGACATCAAGGCGATCGGCTTCGTCGGCGAAAGCCGCACCGGCTCGATGATCATGAAGCAAGGCGCCGAGACGCTGAAGCGCGTGCATTTCGAGCTTGGCGGCAAGAACCCGGTGATCGTCTTTGCCGATGCCGATCTGGAACGCGCGGCCGACGCCGCCGTCTTCATGATCTACTCGTTGAATGGCGAGCGCTGCACTTCGTCGTCGCGCCTGCTGGTCGAGGCTTCGGTGCATGACAGATTCACCGATATGGTCGCCGAGAAGGCCAGGCGCATCAAGATCGGTCATCCGCTCGATCCCGAAACCGTGGTCGGCCCGCTGATCCATCCGGTGCATGAGGAAAAGGTGCTGTCCTATATCGAGATCGGCAAATCGGAGGGCGCGGTGGTCGTCGCCGGCGGCGGCAAGTTCGCTGGTCCGGGCGGCGGCTGCTATGTCAGCCCGACGCTGTTCGTCGGCGCCACCAACAAGATGCGCATCGCCCAGGAAGAGATTTTCGGGCCGGTGCTGACCGCCATCCCGTTCAAGGACGAGGTCGAGGCGTTGGCCTTGGCCAACGACACGCAGTACGGTCTCACCGGCTACCTATGGACCTCGGACGTGACCCGCGCGCTGCGCTTCACCGACGCGCTCGACGCCGGCATGATCTGGGTGAATTCGGAGAATGTGCGCCATCTGCCGACGCCGTTCGGCGGCGTGAAAAGTTCGGGCATCGGCCGCGACGGCGGCGACTGGTCGTTCGACTTCTACATGGAAACCAAGAACATCGCGTTCGCCACGGCGCCGCATTCGATCCAGAAGCTCGGCGGCTGACCGGAGACCCATAATGGCCCTGCCCCAACCCAACCTCCACCCTGCCTTCAACATCGTGCGGCTCTCCCATGTCGAGCTTGCCGTCACCGATCTCGCCAAATCCCGCGCCTTCTATGTCGACACGCTCGGCCTGCAGGTGACCGACGAGACCAGCGGCGCGATCTATCTGCGCGCCATGGAGGAACGCGGCCACCATTGCATCGTGCTGCGCAAGGCAACCACACCGGAAGCGCGCGAACTCGGCTTCAAGGTTTTCTCTGACGAGGACCTCGACAAGGCCGAGCATTTCTTCAAGGCCAAGGGGCTGCCGGTGGAGTGGGTAGAGCGGCCTTATCAGTCGCGCACCTTCCGCACGCGCGACCCGCATGGCATTCCGCTCGAGTTCTATTCCAGGATGGAGCGGCTACCGCCAATCCACCAGAAATACACGCTCTACAAGGGCGTGAAGCCGCTGCGCATCGACCATTTCAACTGCTTCTCGCCGAATGTCGATGAATCGGCCGCCTTCTACAACGAGCTCGGCTTCCGCGTGACGGAGTACACGCAGGACGAAGCGAGCGGCAGGCTGTGGGCGGCCTGGATGCATCGCAAGGGCGGCGTGCACGACATCGCCTTCACCAATGGTGTCGGCCCGCGTCTGCACCATGTCGCCTTCTGGGTGCCGACGCCGCTCAACATCATCGACCTGCTCGATTTGATGGCGACCACCGGCTATGTCGGCAATATCGAGCGCGGCCCGGGCCGTCACGGCATCTCCAACGCGTTCTTCCTCTATATCCGCGATCCCGACAACCATCGCATCGAGATCTATTGCTCGGACTACCAGACGGTCGATCCGGACCTGGAACCGATCAAATGGGATTTGAAGGACCCGCAGCGCCAGACGCTGTGGGGCGCGCCGGCGCCGAAAAGCTGGTTCGAGGAAGGCAGTGTGTTTGCGGGCGTCGAGCCGCGAAAGTCCGACCTGGCGGCCTCGCCAATCGTGGCGCCTTGAGTCACATGGAGCTTCCAGCATGACCATGCCGCGCCTCGCCACCTTCACCGTCGGCGGCAAGACACGCTACGGCGCGGTCACCGACAAGGGCGTCGTCGATCTTTCGGCGCGCTACAGCCAGTGGCGCACGCTGCGCGAGGTGATCGAGGCAGGTGCGCTGAGGCGACTGGGCGAGGAAGCGAATGCCTACCCGGTCGACTTCCCGCTCGACGATATCAAATACGAAATCCCGGTCCCCTCCCCGGAAAAAATCATCTGTGTCGGCGTCAACTATCCGGATCGCAACGAGGAGTACAAGGACGGGCAGGCGGCGCCCGCCAATCCGTCGCTGTTCATCCGCTTCCCGCGCTCGTTCGTCGGCCATGGCGCGCCGCTGGTGCGGCCGCCGGAATCACCGCAGCTCGACTATGAGGGCGAGATCGTCATCGTCATCGGCAAGGGCGGCCGCCGGATCGCCGAGGCCGACGCGCTCGGCCACATCGCAGCGCTTTCGCTGTGCAACGAAGGCACCATCCGCGACTGGGTGCGCCACGCCAAATTCAACGTCACGCAAGGCAAGAATTTCGACCGCACCGGCTCGATCGGCCCGTGGCTGGTGCCGTTTACCGACGAGGCGCAGATCGCCGACATTGCGCTGACAACGCGCGTCAACGGCGAGGTCCGCCAGCAGGACCGCACCAGCCGCATGATCTTTTCCTTCCGCAAGATCATCAACTACATCTCGACCTTCACCACACTGGTTCCCGGCGATGTCATCGTCACCGGGACGCCGACCGGCGCCGGCGCCCGTTTCGACCCACCGGTCTGGCTGAAGCCCGGCGATGTCATCGAGATCGAGGCCGACGGCATCGGCCTGCTCAGCAATGGGGTCGTCGACGAAGGAGCCGCCCGATGATGACCGAGGCCGATGTCGAGGACGCCGCCAACAGGCTGTTCCAGGCCGAGCGCGAGCGCCGCCAGATCAGGCTGCTCAGCCTCGATTTTCCGCAAGCGACAATGGATGACGCCTACCACGTGCAGGCGGCGCTGGTGAAGCGCAAGGTCGCGTCTGGAAGGACGGTCAAGGGCTGGAAGATCGGCCTGACCTCGAAGGCGATGCAGTCGGCGCTGAGCATCGACATCCCGGATTCCGGCATCCTGTTCGACGATATGTTTTTCGCAGACGGCGGCACTGTGCCGGCCGACCGTTTCATCCAGCCCCGCATCGAGGCCGAGATCGCCTTCGTCATGAAGGCGCCGTTGGCAGGTCCGGACATATCGGTCGACGACGTGCTCGACGCCACCGACTACATCACGCCGGCGCTGGAGATCCTCGACACCCGCATCGAGCGGGCTAACAAGGAAACCGGCAAGATCCGGACTTTCTTCGACACGATCTCCGACAACGCCGCCAATGCCGGCATCGTCGTCGGCGGCCGCAAGGCCGGTCCGCGCGAGGCGGACCTGCGCTGGATCGGCGCCATCGTGTCGCGCAATGGCGAGGTCGAGGAGACGGGGCTCGGCGCCGGCGTGCTCGACCATCCGGCCAAGGGTATCGTGTGGCTCGCCAACCGGCTGCATCAATACGGCATGCGCATCGAGGCCGGACAGGTCGTGCTGTCGGGTTCCTTCATCCGTCCGGTCGAATGCCGGCATGGCGACGCGATCGTCTCGGATTTCGGCCCATACGGAACGATCCGCATCGGCTTTGCCTGATCCGGGCGATTTTCCTCAGCGGTTCCTGAAAAGAAAAAGGCCGGGCGCGAAAGCGGCCCGGCCAAGAATGAAGGTGATAACCTTCAGAGGGGAACACCATTCGGTGCAATGGGAGGAGAACACCGAACGATGCATACTATGTGGGGCCTAAGCGGTGTATTTTCCACGAACATAATTCTAAAAAAGAGCAAAAACGCGAAAAATTCTCACCTGAAGGCAGCCAAGAGTCAGCCCGTGGCCGATGCTTTTTCCAAAAGATCGGCATAGTGGCGCCGCGCCACGTCGGGATGCGAGCGCAGCCGGCTTTTCAGCACATTGGTCCCGACATTGCGGAACAGCGGATTGTCGGGGTCGCTGGCCGGGCCGCGCGCTTCCGCCGCCAGTTCCTGCGGCAGGTCGAGCAGCGGGATCGTCGCGTCGAGCCGGGCGCTGAAGAAGAACGGCACCGATATCCGCTCGATACCGGCCGGCGGTGTGACGACGCGGTGCACGGTTGCCCTGAGATAGCCGTTCGAGGCCAGCTCGAGCAGCTCGCCGATATTGACCACCAAGGTCTGAGGGATCGGGTCGACATCGACCCAGCTGCCGTCATATTCGACCTGGAGGCCCTTGTTGTCGTCCTGCAGCAGAAGCGTGAGAAACCCGCCATCCTTGTGCGCGCCGACCCCCTGGTCATCGCCGGTGGTGTCGCGGCCGGGATAGCGCACGATCTTCATGCGGTGGTTGGGCTCACTCGTGTAAATCGGATCGAAGGCGTCCTCCTTCTGGTCGAGCGAAAGCGCGAAGGCCTTAAGCAGCCGGATCGCCACGTCGGTCGCCTTGCTCTGCCAGGCAAGCAGCGCCGGCTTGAGGTCGGGAAGCGCCGCCGGCCACTGGTTCGGGCCTTGCAGCCGCGTCCAGGCTGGCACGCCCGGCCCTTGCGGGATCGTCGCGCGCTCAACGCCAATGTCGAGCTGCTCGCGCCAGTCGGCCCTGCCTTTGGTCAGCTCGCCGCCGGCGCGCGTATAGCCGCGGAACTGCGGCGACTTCGCCATTTCGATGCCAAGCTTGTCCGCCTCCGGCAGGGCGAAGAAGCCGCGCGCGGCGCCGAGCACCGCATCGATCTCCGACTGCGTTATGCCGTGTCCCGTAAGGTAGAAGAAGCCGACATCGCGGGCGGCGGTGCGTAGATCGAAAAGAAAGGTCCGCAACTCCGAGGCGCCCTGCTCCAAGCGTTCGAGATCAAGCACCGGAATTATTCTGGGCATGGACAGGCTCCTCTTGGCGAAACTCTTGTTTTCGCAATTCCGGACGGAAAACCGCTGCGCACTTTTCCTGGAATTGCTCCTGCGACCCCACCGCACGATGCCATGCGCGTCATTGCGGGTGAAGAAACGCATCGACCAATCTCATTGCAAACGCAGCAAGCCGGCGCTCAATTCCCGGCTTTTGCGGCAAATTGCGTTCCCTCCAGGGCTGCTCTTCATCCGCGACGATCGAGCCGCGCGACCAGCCGGTCGCCGATCCACTGGATGCCGCAGACCATAATGATCAGGACGATGACCACCGCGATCATGACGTTGGTCTCGAAGCGCTGATAGCCGTAACGGATGGCGAGATCGCCGAGCCCGCCGGCGCCGATGGCGCCGGCCATGGCGGAAGCGCCGACCAGCGTCACCAATGTCACCGTAAAGCCGGCGACGATACCGGGCAGCGCTTCTGGCACCAGAACCTCGCGGATGATCGTCCAGCGGTTGCCGCCCATGGCGCGCGCCGCTTCGATCAGGCCGTGATCGACCTCGCGCAGCGAGACTTCGGCGATGCGGGCATAATAGGGCGTCGCCGCGATCGACAGCGGCACGATCGCGGCCCAGGTGCCGATCGAGGTGCCGACGATCAGCCGCGTCACCGGAATCAGCGCGACCAGAAGGATGATAAAGGGCACCGAGCGGAAGCCGTTGATGAGCGCGGCTAAAATGCGGTTCACCCAGAGGTTTTCGGCGATGCCGCCGCGATCGGTGGCGACCAGCGCCAGGCCGAGCGGCAGGCCGAAGATCAGCGAGATCAGGCCGGATGCGCCGGTCATCAATACGGTTTCCCAGATCGAGCGCAGGAGAAGTTCAAACAGGACTGGCGACATGGCCAAGCACCTCCACCCGCGCATCGCGGTCTTTGAGGAACGCGATTACCGCTGCCAGATGCGCGGCATCGGTTCCGGGAACGGACAGGAACAGCGTGCCGACAGGCTGGCGCTGCACGTGGTCGATGCCGCCATGCACGAGGCGGAACGGGCCAGGCACGGCGGCGCTCAGATCGGACAGAAGCGGACCATGCGCGGCCTGGCCGGCGACGTCGATCCTGAGGATCGTTTCAGCACCTTCGCCGGCGGCGAGCCGGCTGGCGATCTCCGGCGGCAGCTGCGGCCGAATGGCGCCGAGCAGGCTGCGCGTGATCTCCGATTTCGGATTGGCGAAGACCTGCCAGACAGCGCCCTCCTCGACGATGCGCCCAGCATCGATCACCGCCACGCGGTCGGCGATCGATCGGATCACCTCCATCTCATGGGTGATGAGCAGGATGGTGAGGCCGAGCCTGGCATTGATGTCCTTCAACAGCGCCAGGATCGAGCGTGTCGTCTCGGGATCGAGCGCCGAGGTCGCCTCGTCGGACAACAGCAGCGCCGGCCGTGCGGCGAGCGCCCTGGCGATGCCGACACGCTGTTTTTGCCCACCCGACAGCGACGCGGGATAGGCTTGCGCTTTCTCTGACAGGCCGACCAATTGCAAAAGCTCGGCCGCGCGCGCCAGGCGTTCGGCGCGGGGCCGGCCCTCGATCTTGAGCGGCAGCGCGACGTTCTCCTCCACAGTCTTCGCCGACAGGAGATTGAAGTGCTGGAAGACCATGCCGATGCGGCGGCGCAGCGGCTGCAGATCGCGCTCGCCGAGACGGCTGATCTCGCGGGCCTCGATGAAGACCTCGCCGGAATCCGGCCGCTCCAGGCCGTTGAGGCAGCGGATCAGCGTCGACTTGCCGGCGCCGCTGCGGCCTATGATGCCAAGGATCTCGCCCTTCTGCACCGTGAGCGAAACGCCGTCGAGCGCCGGCGTCGCGCCAAACCGACGCTTGAGGTCGACAAGGCGGACGACGTCTTCCCTCACCACGGGATTGGTGGTGATGGGACCGTCCAATTCGGCTGTCACATGCAGGTTCATATCTTCATCCATTTCGATGGCCCACAAATGCGTTGGCGGCCCGCTCGAAAGCGGACCGCCTGCTCTTGTCAGCCATGCCCGATCAATAGGCGCTGATCCCGGTGCCCTTGTAGACCTTGTCGAATTCGGCCTTCACCGTTTCGTTCTGGTAGGAGGCGACCAGCGTCTTCACCCAGGCCTCGTTTTCGTTGCCGGCCTTGACGGCGATGAAGTTGCGGTAGGGATTATCGGCCACCGGTTCCTGCGCGATACGGTTTTCCGGACCGAGGCCGCTCTTCAGCGCCCAGTCGGTGTTGACCACGGCGGCGTCGAGATCCTCGACCGAGCGGCCGACGATGCCGGCATCGAGTTCCTTGATCTCGACCTTCTTCGGGTTCTCCGCAATGTCGGCGGTCGTCGCCAGGATGCCGGTGCCGTCCTTCAGCTTGATCACGCCTTCGTTCTGCAGCACGTGCAGCGCGCGGCCCTCATTGGAGGGGTCGTTCGGCAGGCCGATGACGGCGCCTTCCGGCAGGTCCGCGACCTTGGTGAATTTCTTCGAATAGAGGCCGATCGGCCAGACGCCTGTATAGCCGACCGGCACGATGTGGTAGCCCTGCGTCTTGATCTGGTTGTCGAGATAAGGCTTGTGCTGGAAGGCGTTGGCGTCGATCTCGCCGCGCTCCAGCGCCTCATTGGGCTGGGTGTAGTCGTTGAAGACGACGGTCTCGATCGTCAGCCCTTTCTTGGCCGCCTCGGCGGTGACGACGCGCCACACATCCTCGTCCTCGCCGCTGATGATGCCGACCTTGATCGCCTTCTTGTCCTCGGCGAAGGACGGCGGCGCGGTGAGCCCGACAACGGCAAATGTCGTGGCGAGCAGCACGGCAAGTCCGGCGCGCCTGGTGATTGACGTAAGGAGAGAATTTGAAGCGTCGAACATAATGCGTTCCTTGAAATCCTGAAATCAGTTCGGCCCGGCGGGATGCGAAGCCTTGATCTCAGGATCATCAATGCTGCCTCATTAGGCAAAGAAGCGCTTTTCTTCTCAAACGACGCCCGGGAAATATTCTCTCAAAGATTTTATCACTGGGAGCACACAGCCTGCTGGCACGCCGGTTTTGACCTGGCGAGAGTCGAAGCGGCGGACGCTTATCAGGCCCGCTGTGCGGCGCGCCACGACAATCGGCCATTGCCCCGCAGGCGAGGCAGGGTCGGCAGGCCTCTCGCTTCCCTCGAACCGAAGCCTAATCGCGCCAGGCAGGCTCGCGCCAGGGCCGCATTGCTGTCGACGACGAACAATCCTGCCGAATCGCTCAAGCTGGCGGCCACCACCGACAGTTCGGTGCAGCCCAGAAGTGCCGCATCGGCGCCGGCCATCTGCGCGAGGTCAAGCGCGCGTTCGGTCTCGGCCGCGGCTTTAGCGATCGAGCCTGCCTTGACGAGGCCGATCGCGCTGTCCACGCGCTCCTGAAACTCCGCGCCCGGCGGAAGGCAGGGCTCGAAGCCGCCCGCCTTTATCCTGTCCTGATAGAAGCCCGAGACGAGCGTGCCCCGGGTGGCGAGGTTCGCAACTCGGCCCCGGCCGAGGCGGCGGCGGATTTCAGTCACCACCGCGTCGCCGATATGGATGATTTCCGCCCGCGAGCTTGCCGCCAGCCTGTCGAACCAATGATGGGCGGTGTTGCACGGCATGGCGATGCAATCGACGCCGAGTTCGTTGAGCGTCGAGACCGCCGCTTTCAATGGCGCCAGCGGCCCGTCATGGTTGGCAAGGATCGCTTCGGTCCTGTCGGGCAATTGCGGGACGCTGAGGATGACGGCCGGCACATGTTCATTGTCACGAAGCGCCTCGGTCATCCGGGTCAGCTTGAAGTAGAAATCAGCCGACGCGAGCGGTCCGAGGCCGCCGATGATGCCAAGCCGGGGGCGGATCGTCTCGTCGATCATCGGGCCGGCTCTGCTTCGGCCTCTGCCGAGGCCGCTTCAGTGGACTGCGCCGCCTCCCTGTGGCTCGGCGCGATCATCGCCGTGCTCGCCGCGACGGTGCAGACGCTGGAGAGCGTCATGAATGTATCGACCGCGGCATCAACCGCGACGAACAGGGCGAACGCTGCCTCGAAGGGAAGCTTGAGGTAACCGCAGACGATGGCCATTTGGGAAATGATGAGCAGGCTGCCCATGCCGCCGGTGGTGAGGGCCAGAAGCGCCGACACGATGCCGACGAGCAAAAGATCCGGGATCGCCAGCGGATGACCGTAGAGCTGGGCAATGAACAGAGCGCCCGAGGTGTAGACGAGCGCCGGTCCAGTTCGCAGCAGGGCGGCCTGCAGCGGCACCAGCAGTTCGACGACCACCAGGTTGAAGCGCAATCGTTCGCCCAGCAGATTGATGACCCATGGCAGCGAGGCGACCGAAGAGCGTGTGGTGATGGCGACCATCAGAAGCGGCTGGCAGGTCTTGATCGTGGTCCAGTAGCTGCGGCGCGACCGAATCGCGATGACTGCAAACGCGCCGGCCAGGAATGTCAGGCATGAAAGCCCCATCACGAGCAGGTAGCCGCCCATCAAGGCGAGCGGCTTGGTTCCCGTCGAGGCGGTCTGGTCGGCGATTAGGATGAAGGTCGCGAACGGCAAGCCCCAGATGAACCAGTTGGTCAGCACCGTGCAGGCCCGGTAAACCGCGTTCAGCGCCTGCGACAGGCTCATGGACGAGGGTTGTGGGACTTTGCCCATCGCCAATCCGAAAAGCAGGCAGAACAGCAGGACCTGGATGGTCTGGCCCGAGGCCAGCGCGTTGAAGACGTTGTTCGGCACCAGGTCCATGAAGATCGAATGTCCGCCAATCGGATCCGCGCTTGCCGGCGGCGGCTGGAACGGGAATGCGAGATCGGTGGACACGCTGCCCTGCGAATTGATGAACTCGCCGAGCTCGATGCGCGACTGCGGATTCTCGATCTGCCCCGGCTTCAGGATCAGCGAATAGGTGCCGCTGACCATTACCGCGAGAAAAGATACGACCAGCACGGCAAGGCCGACCTTGCCGAGATAGCGGACTGATTTCGGATCCTGCACCATCGCCGTGATCGAGAATATGACGGACGAGACCAGGTAAGGCAGCACGACCATCTTGAGGAAATTCAGATAGATCTGCGCGGCGGGGCTGATGGCGTGGGCGAACTCCGGATAGTAGAGGCCGCACAGAATCCCGGCCAGGATCATGATGACCGTCGTCAGGGGCGAGCGCAGGACGCGCTTCGCCGCGAGGCGCCAGTCGAGAGATAGTGGGTCAGCAGTTGCTTCGGAGACCGCCATGGTCAGGCTTTGCTCCCCTGGCGATAGCGCGCGATGATCTCGTCGGTGTTGAGAACCTGGCGACCGCGCGCAAGATCGAGATAAAGATCGACAAAGGCCGCCAGATGCGGATTGTCCGGCCGCACGCCAATCGCGATGGTGTCGACCTTGTCGGTCAGCGTGATCGAGCGCGCCACGACCGTCATCGACGGATCGTCGACCATCAGCTTCTTGATCTCGAAATCGTCGCGATAGGCCATGTCGATCGTGCCGTTGCGGATCGCGTCGATGACCAGGTCCCAACTCGCGAAGCGGCTGATTTGCGCGTGCGGGAAGGTCGAGGGCGCGTAGGCGGCGAAGGAAGAGCCTTCGATCACGCCGAGATCGCCCGAGAAATCGCGGATGATCTGTTCCGGCGGCCTGCCTTGCGCGATCCGCGCCAGATTGAGGCGGTTGGCGATGAGCCCCTGGTGCAGCATGGCGTAGGGCTGAGAGTAGACGATGGATCGGCCGCGCTGAAGGGTTCGGCTGAGTTTACCGATAGCCAAGTCCGCCTGACCGGAACTCACCTGCTTCACCATGCCGTCGAAAGTTGCGGCGGATCGATCGAACACCGGCACGACGCCAATCGCCGCGGCGATGCCGCGGGCGAGTTCCATGTCTATGCCCTTGTCCCCCGAGCCGTCGGCCGGAAAAAACGGATCGGAGGCGAAGGCCGGCATGGCGATGCGCAGCCCGTTGTCGTCCACGACTGGCTTCGGAATGTCCTGCGCCTGCCCTGGCGTGGCCGCCGCCTGCGCGATAAGCAGCCCGCCGCCTCCGGCTGTAAGCAGGGTACGACGTGTAAGCGGCATGCGTTCCTGAACCGTGCGGGGATAGCCAAACAGATAAGACTGCCTATTCCGCAGTATGCATGCCGAAGTTAAACAATGGTATATTTACATTGCGCCATTTTATGTGGCGAATGGAGGTGAGTTACTACAGAATATTATAAAGTACTAATGATTCCTGCTCCTCAAGGGCGAGCATCATCTTCCTCAAGCGGCAATCGAGCGGAGCCGTCAGAACGTCTCGACCCATGGCCTCAGTTCGACCTCGAAGCTCCAGGCGCTGCGATGCTGGCGATGTGTCGCAAGATAGGTTTCGGCGATCGCATCGGGCGACAGATGGCTATCCGGCCGATCGGGCGTCCGGGCAGACGATGCGATCTGGCCGTCGATGATGAAATGCGCGACATGGATGTTCTTTGGCCCGAGTTCGCGCGCCATCGACTGCGCCAGCCCGCGCAGGCCGAATTTCGGCATGGCGAAACCGGCCGAGCCAGGGAAGCCCTTGATGCTTGCCGAGGCGCCGGTGAACAGGATCGAGCCCGAGCCGCGCGCGAGAAGCCGCCGCGCCGCGTGCTGGCCGACCAGGAAGCCGCCATAGGCGCCGACCAGCAGCGACTGCTTGACGGCCTCGGGATCGAGTTCGGCGATCGGGCCTCGGGTGCGGCCGCTGGCGTTGAAGACGGCAAGCTCGAGCGGGCCGGCTTTGTCGGCCGCTTCGAACAGCCTTTCGACGGAAGCGACGTCGGAGACGTCTGTTTCCACGGCTGACGCACCTGTATCCTTGATGAGAGCGCCGAGCTTGTCGACATTGCGGGCGGCAAGCACGACGTGAAGACCTTCCTTGCTCAGAAGGCGCGCCAGCGAAGCGCTGAGCCCGGCTCCAGCACCCGCGATCACTGCGACATTGGCTGCCATGACATCTGCTCCTTGCAATCTGGTTGTTCGGCCGACGCCGACGATCGGGCAGACAAGCGCCTTCGGCGGCAAGAGGCAAGGACGTGGTTGCTCGATTTTCGCCGTTTGGCGCAAAAGGCCACCTTGCGTGGCTGCGGCGCCAAGACTTGCCTGCCGGGCCGATCCGTCCGAAACGTGAATCAAGGGTGATTCGAGGAACGATCATGGAACCAATCTGGGCCGTCGGCCTGATGACCGGCACCGTGCTTGACGGCAATATCGACGTGGCGCTGATCAAGACGGACGGCGAGCGTATCGCCGACACCGGCACTTACACCTTGGCCCCCTACCCGCAATCGATCCGCATGCTTTTAGAGGAGACGCTGCGCCAGGCGCGCGCCTGGAATTTCGACGGACCCGAGCCGGCGATCTTCCGCGAGGCCGAGGAGGCGCTGACGCGCGCGCAATCGGTCGCGGTCAGGAACCTGGTCGAGAGCCAGGGCATGACCATGACCGATATCGGCGTCGTCGGCTTCCACGGCCAGACGGTGCTGCACCGCGCGCCGCAGCCTGGAAAGATCGGCAGGACGCGCCAGCTCGGCGACGGCGAATTGATGGCAGCACTTCTCGGCACCCAGGTCGCCTATGATTTCCGCTCGGCCGACGTGGCGGCGGGCGGCCAGGGCGCGCCTTTGGCCGCCGCCTACCACGCGGCGCTGCTTAAGGAGGCTGACGCCAGCGGCGACACCGCCGTCCTCAATCTCGGCGGCGTCGGCAACATCACCTGGTGGGACGGCAAGGACGCAATCGTCGCTTTCGACACCGGTCCGGCCAATGCGCCGGTCAACGATTTCATCAAGGCGAAGGGCCTCGGCGAAATGGACCGCGACGGCAAGCTGGCCGCCGCCGGCAAGGTCGATGAGGCGCGGCTCGCGCGGCTGCTGCAGCACTCTTACCTGACAAAACCCTATCCGAAATCGCTCGATCGCTTCGACTTCACCGCTTCGATGGCGGAAGGATTGAGCGCCGAGGATGGCGCCGCGACATTGACGGCCTTCACCGTCTCTGCCGTCGGCAAGGCGCTCGACCTGTTGCCGTACCGGCCGAGGCGGCTGGCGGTGAGCGGCGGCGGCCGCCACAACCCGACCATGATGGCAATGCTCGGCCAACGCGCTGGCGTCGAGGTCGTCCAGGCCGAGACACTTGGCTGGAAGGGCGATGCGGTGGAAGCGGAGTGTTTTGCCTTCCTCGCCGTGCGCGTGCTGCGCGGCCTGCCGATCAGCTTCCCAAGCACCACCGGCGCGCCTGAGCCGATGCGTGGCGGCAAGCTCGCGGGTTAAGACAACTTCTTCTGCAGGAAGATACGACTGCGGCCGACCGGGAAATCGGGCAGCGACCCGAACGGCTCATAGCCCTGGCGGCGATAAACTTTCTCGGCGGTCGGATTGAACGTGTCGATCAAGGCGCCGTGGCAGCCGCGTGCCATCGCTTCCCGCTCGGCGGCGTCGAGCATGCTGGCGGCAACGCGCTGGCCGCGCAGCTTCTCATCGACCCACAGCCACTGCACATAGAGCCAGCCCCAGGCCGTATAGCCGGAAATGCCGGCGACCATCGCGCCAGCCTCACCGCGCACGAAGACGGCCAGCGGTTTTCGGCCTGAAGCGCCGACATCGCGATCATTGAAGGCAGTCAGGCTCTCGCTCAACAAAGCGAGGTCCTGGGCCAAGGGTTCGGCGGTGATCTCAAGCGTCGTCTTCATGGCATCTCCGCTCCGGCCGATCCTGGGCCAAGGCATATCGAAAGACCGGAGGTTTGGGCAAGCCGGCCACGGTCCGCAAAAATTTCCTCACATCACGTATCCCACGGCGCGCCTCGTACGTCCTAGGGGGTGTCCACGCAACGGGAAAAACTTTGATGAGGAAATTGATCGTCGGCAGCTTCATTTCGCTCGACGGTGTCGTCGAGGCGCCCATGAACTGGGCATCGCCCTTCTTTGTCGGAGATGCGCTGGAGCATTCCTACCGGAAAGCCGGCGAAGCGGAGTACTTCCTGCTTGGACGCGTGACTTACGAGCTGTTCTCCAGCCGATGGCCGCAGATCCAGGGCAAGTATATGGACCGCATGAACGGGATGAAAAAGCTGGTCGCGTCACGGACCTTGAAGGAGGTTGGCTGGAACGCTTCCCTGATCGAAGGCGAGGCCGCGGACGGTCTAGCCGCGATCAAGGCGCAGGATGGCGGCGACATCTTGAAGTACGGGATCAGCCAATTCGATCAGGCCCTGCTCGCAAGCGAGCTCGTCGATGAATATCAACTGTCGATCGTGCCGACGCGGGTCGGTGCCGGAAAGCGCGCGTTCCAGGACGTCGATCCGTCCCTGGTCAGGTTGGAACTCACGGACACACACCGGTTCGAAAGCGGCGTCGTGACGCTGACCTATCGCGTGCTGAAATGACGTTGGCGCGCGCATTGATCCCCATGCATGACCGCAAGAATCCTTCTGGCGACACGTATCCTTTTCTCGCCGGCGTCCGTCCTTGAGTTAGACCGGCGACCGTGCCGGTCGACAAAAAACGCGGAGAGAGAGGAAACATGCTGAAAACCTACGCAGGAAGCTGCCATTGCGGCAAAGTCCGGTTCGAGGCCGATATCGACCTCGCCCAGGGAACGGTCAAATGCAATTGTTCGACATGTACCAAGACGCGCTCCTGGATCGGGCTCGTCGGCCCGCAACACTATCGGCTCCTGTCCGGAGCCGAAGCGCAGACCGAATATCAGTGGATCCCGCCTGGCCAGGAGCGGTCCACCATCGAATATCATTTCTGCGCGACCTGCGGCACGCGGATGCCGGCGCGAGGCGATATTCCAATGCTGGGCGGCATCGTCATCGCCATTCCGATCGCAGCGCTCGACGGCGTCGATCCGGATGAACTGGCGGCGGCGCCAGTAATGTATGCCGACGGCAGACATGATCGCTTCGATCGGACTCCCGATGACATCAGGACGATGTAAGATGCGTCGCATCGCCAGCCTGGGCAGCACGCGCATGACAAGGTTCCGGACGGCATGAAGATGCAGCCAAGACTTGAGCCTACCCGGTTCTTCGACGTTCGCTACGCCGCATTCCTGGAAACGGTTGTGTATTTGCGTGGACCGCTGCATCGCTATTGCGCGCGCATGACGGGCTCCGTGCTGGATGGCGAAGACGTCATGCAGGAAACGCTGTTCGAGATCTATCGCAAGATCGACAAGCTCGATGATCCGCGCGCGCTTCGGCCCTGGCTGTTTCGCACCGCGCATAACCGCTGCATCGATTTCCTGCGCAGCCGGCAGGCGCGCCAGCGCGCCGAGGCCAATCTCGCGGTCGACGAGATCGTTCTGCCGGTCGAGCCGGCCGGCCAGGGCGCCGATCGCGCTATCGAGCGGCTGGTGATCCATTTGCCGCCGAAGGAGCGGGCCTGCGTCTTGCTGAAGGACGTTTTCGATCATTCGCTGGAAGAGATCGCCGATCGCGTCGGCTCGACGGTCGGCGGCGTCAAGGCGGCGCTGAGCCGGGGGCGAGCCAAGCTCGCCGCATTGCCCAGCGAGCCAGTGATCCGCCTCGAGCCACGACGGGATCCGCAGCTTGTAAAATTGCTCCAGCGCTATGTCGAACTGTTCAACCGCCGGGACTGGGATGGCGTTCGGGCCCTGACCAGCGAGGACGCGCAATTGCAGGTCTCGGATTGCTTCAAGGGCCCGTTGTCGCAATCGCCTTATTTCGTCGAATATGAAAACGGCAAGACGAACTGGGCAGTGGCGATCGGCACAGTCGATGGCGAGACCGTCTTGCTTGTGCTGCACCAAGGCGAGAGCGGCTGGTATCCGGCCTATCCGGTCCGAATCGAAGCCGCCGACGGCACCATCCAACAGATCAGCGACTATTATGCCTGTCCGTGGCTGCTGAAGGCGGCAGGCAGGGTCTCCATCGCGAGCTGACGGCGCAGCCCGGTCAGCCAGGCGAACGCCAGGCCGCGGCGGTAGCCGCCACCAGCATCAGCACGGCGGCGATCAGCGCGCAATTGGCGAAGCCGAGGTTCGTATAGAGCGGACCGAAAGCCGCGGTGCCGACGGTGACGGCGAGATAGGTGACCGCGCTGTTCAGCCCCATGATGGTGCCGCGGCGCGACGGGTCGAGGGCGGTGAGGCGCATGACCAGAACATTCAAGCCGAAATGGTTGGCGAGGCCCCAGACGGCGATCGCCGCAATCAGCAGGCCGAAGCCGCCGCTCGTCATGGCGATGGCGACATAGACGGCGGCAACCAGCAGATAGGCAAATGGCATGACGCGGCGCGCGCCGATGCGATCAATGACGCCGTCGAGCAAGGCCGCCGCGCCGAAGCCGAGGCCATAGGCGATCGCCGCCAGGCCGTTGGCGCTGACCGACTCGCCGAGGCCCTCATGGAGATGATCGCCGAGATAGCCATAGACGCCATAGAAGGCGGTCATGAAGGCGCCGCAGGCAATCAAGAGCGGCAGGATGCCTGGCACGGCTAGTGCTGCAAGCGGCGACGGCGCTGGACCGCTTTTGCGTGTGTCGGGCAACGAGCTCATCGCGAGACCGGCGACAGCGGCTGCAGCCAGCAACGCCACGGCGGCAAAGACGGCGCGCCAATGGATGAGATCGGCAAGCACGGCCGACAGCGAGACGCCGGCGACCATCGACAGCGTCCAGCCGGTGAGCACGACGCCGATCGTGCCGCTCTCGCGTCCAGGCGGTGCGATCGCCGCGGCGCTGGCATAGATCGCCGGCATGGCGAGGCCAGCCGCAATACCGGCGACCAGTTGGGCAGCCACCAGCGACATTACCGTCGGCGCGAGTGCGCTGGCGACCAATGCGAGCGCAAGCAGGAGCAATGCCCCCTGAAGAATGCGCCGAGCGCCAATCCTGTCGATGTAGCGGGCAAGGAACAGCGCGCTGGCCGAAGTGCCGAGACCGAAGGCGGCGGCCGCCGTCATCACGGCCGGCACGCTGGCGCTGAAGGACTGGGCAACCGCCGGCGCTATCGGGCCCAGAACCAGCGAATTGGAGCCGATGACGGCAATGCAGCCGGTCAGCAGATAGGCCGCCGCCGGGATTGCCGCGCGCGGCGCCGTTGCTAGAATTGCGGATTGATCACCGTTCGCCATATCGCCATAATGGCCGAATTAAATTCAGCATCAATGGAGATTTTCCATATGGACGCAGAAACAAATGACATTCAGCGGAACAGGCAACCAACCCGAGACATCGACCCTATAGACCGAAAGATATTAGGCGTTCTGGTCGACGATGCGACCATCAGCTACGCCGAACTCGGCGAGCGCGTCGGCCTGTCGCCGCCGGCGGCGCATGAACGGGTCAAGCGGCTCAAGCGCGGCGGCGCCATCCGCGCCACGTCGGTAATCATCGACCCACGCGCGGTGAAGAAGCCGCTGCTTGCCTTCGTGCACATCGATACCAGGGGCTGGGGCAAGACGCCGGAGCTGATGGCAGTCTCCAAATATCCTGAGGTCGAGGAGATCCATACGGTGGCCGGCGACACCTGCATGCTCCTCAAGGTGCGCACCGAGGATACACGAGCGCTCGAAGGGCTGCTGGCGCGGCTCTACGACACACCGGGCGTCACCTCGACGCGCAGCTACGTGGTGCTGTCGACCTATCTCGAGCGCCCGGTGCAGCCGGAGATCACGGCCGAGTGGCCGGCGCCCAAGCATATGGCGACGCCCGTATACTAGGAAGCTCACAAGCCCCAGACCACGGCCTGCTCGTGGCGCTTGATCAGGTGTTTCAGGTTTTCGAAGCTCTTACGGATATGGGCGGAAAACGCCTCCACCGCCGGGGCGCGCAGATCCTCGGTGCGGGAGAGCAGGCCGAGCGCGCGTTCGGGATGCGGGATGTTGACCGGCAGCGCGGTGATCGCCTTTTCCGTGCGAAAGGCAAAGACAACGCTGTGCGGCAGGATGGTGAGCGCATCGCTCGCTTTCATGTAATTGACGGCGCTGGTCAGCGAGCCGCCAGCGTAACGGATCTTGATCTCGGTCGCGCCGAGCGACAGCGCCAGGCTGCGCAGGTCGGCAAGCAGCGGACTGCCGGGCGGCGGCGCGATCCAGGGATAGTCGAGCAGTTCGGCCGGATGGAGCTTGCGCTTCAAGAGCAGCGGATGCGTGGAGCGGCAGGCGACGACGTTGCGCCCCGGAAGGATCTCCTGGAAGCGCATGCCGGAACCTTCATCGAGCATGTCGATCGGGCAGATGGCAAGGTCGATGCGGTCGGCGTTCAATGCCTCGCGCAAATCCGGCAGATAACCGTAGCTCTGGTCGACGCGCACATCCGGCGAGGCGTTCTGGAACTCGGCGATCATGCCGGAGATCAGCGCATCCATGAAGAAGGGCGTGCCGCCGACGCGGACCACGCCGGTGCGGCCCTGGCGGAAATGCTCGACCAGCGACGAGGCCTTGCGCGAGGCCACCAGCATGGCCTGGCCATGATCGGCCAAGGCGCGCCCGAGCGGCGTCGGCTGCAGCGGCCGCCTGCCCTTCAGAAACAGCGGCTCGCCGAGACGTTTTTCCAGCATGGACAGCGTGCGCGAAACCGCCGGCTGCGTGAGGCCCAGCATGGCCGCGCCCTCGGTGACGCCGCCGGCCTGAACCACCGCGGCCAACTGAACGAGATGACGTTCGTCGAGCTTCATAGCAAATTGCTATATTAACTCGCTGAGAAATCATCAAGCGCTACGTGATGACCTGCTAGCTTCAGCATAGGAGGAAGCATGGCAGGCACCTGGTTCAACGAAGCGAATTCGGCCGAGCTTGTCGTCGAGCGGCTGAAGCAGCGCGCTGACGGAGCTTTGCCAAAATTCCTCATTTCCCTGGTCGAGCATCTGCATCTTGCGGTGCGCGAAACCCGCCCCACCGCCGACGACTGGCGGCAGGCCATCAAATTCCTCACCGAAGTCGGCCATGCCAGCGACGACAAGCGTCAGGAATGGGTGTTGCTGTCCGACCTGCTCGGCGTCACCGCGCTGGTCGAGGAGATCAATTCGCGCCGGCCGAAAGGCGCCACGCCCAACACGGTGCGCGGGCCGTTTTATCGTGCCGACGCGCCTCGCTTGCCGCTTGGCGCCAACATCTCGCTCGACGGCAAGGGGGAGCCGTTGCGGGTCCATGGCCGCGTCACCGATCTCGATGGCGAGCCGGTCGCTGCTGCCACGATCGAAACCTGGCAGGCCAACGCTCAAGGGTTTTACGAAAACCAGCAGCCCGACCTGCAGCCGGAATTCAACCTGCGCGGCGTGTTCGAGACCGGCAAGGACGGCTCCTTCCACTACAGGACCGTCAGGCCTTGTGGCTATGAAGTGCCGGCCGACGGGCCGGTCGGCGAGATGCTCGGCGGCATCGGCTATCCGCTGCGGCGACCGGCACATCTGCATTTCATCGTCAAGGCCGAAGGCTTCGAGACCATCAGCACGCATGTCTATGACGCCGGCGATCCGCTCGTGGACGAGGACGCGCTGTTCGGCGTCAAGCAGGAACTGCTCGGCGCTTTCCGCAAGCAGGACGCGCACTGGACGCTCGACTTCAGCTTCGTGATGGTGCGGGCCAGGAAGGAGCGGCGCGCGGCATGACGCAGGGCTTCACCTACCAAGGCAGCAGCGCCCGCATCGTCTTCGGCAATGGCGCTTCGGCGCGTGCCGCCGTGCACATCGAAGCTCTTGGATGTCGCCGCGCCCTCGTGCTGTCGACACCGCAGCAGGCCCGGGATGCCGATGCGCTGGCCGAGCGGCTTGGCGCACTTTGCGTCGGCACATTCTCCGGCGCCACGATGCACACACCGGTCGATGTCACCGAGCGCGCGGTGGCCAAGGCCGCCGAACTCAAAGCCGATTGCGTGGTGTCGCTCGGCGGCGGATCGACGACCGGGCTCGGCAAGGCGATCGCCTACCGCACCGACATCGCCCAGATCGTCATCCCGACCACCTATGCCGGCTCAGAAGTGACGCCGATCCTTGGTCAGACGGAGGGTGGCGCCAAGACGACGCTGCGCAGCCCGAAAGTGTTGCCCGAAGTGGTGATCTACGACCCGGAGCTGACGCTCGGCTTGCCGGTCGGCATGAGCGTGACCAGCGGGCTCAACGCCATCGCCCATGCCGCTGAAGCGCTCTATGCCGAGGACCGCAATCCGATCACCTCGATGATGGCGACCGAGGGCATGCGCGCGCTGAAGGACGCGCTGCCCGTGATCGTCGCCAGCCCGCGCGATGGCGAGGCGCGCGCCAAGGCACTCTACGGCGCCTGGCTTTGCGGTACGGTGCTTGGCCAGGTCGCGATGGCGCTGCATCACAAGATCTGCCACACGCTGGGCGGCAGCTTCGACACGCCGCATGCCGAGACGCATGCGGTCATGCTGCCGCACACGATCGGCTTCAATGCGATTGCCGTGCCCGAGCTTTTGCGGCCGGTGGCCGAGATCTTCGGCGGTTCGCCCGGACAGGCGCTTTACGATTTCGCCAAGTCGATCGGCTCGCCCCTGGCGCTCAAGGATTTCGGGCTGAAGGAAAGCGACCTCGACCGCGCGGCCGAGATCGCGACGAGAAGCCCCTACCCCAATCCGCGGACGTTCGACCGCGCGGCCATCCGCTCGCTGTTGCAGAGCGCATGGCAGGGAGAACGCCCACCGCATTGAGTTCTATCGGGAGGAGAACAAGATGATTACCAGACGTGAATTGCTGAAGACCGCCGCCGCCACCGGATTACTCGCCGGCACGGGTGGGCTTGCCATGCCGGCGCTCGCCAGGGGCGCCACCATCAAGCTCGGCTATGTCAGTCCGCAGACCGGACCGCTCGCCGCTTTCGCCGAGGCCGACAAATTCATCATCGACGGTTTCCTGACGGCAACCAAGGCCGCCGGGCTCGATTATGAGGTGGTGGTCAAGGACAGCCAGTCCAACCCCAACCGCGCGGCTGAGGTCGCCAAGCAGCTGATCGTAGACGACGAGATCAGCCTGATGCTGGTCGCCTCGACGCCGGAGACGACCAATCCGGTCACCACCACCTGCGAGGCGGAAGAAGTTCCCTGTATTTCCACCGTCGCGCCATGGCAGCCATGGTTCATCGGCCAGCAAGGCAACCCGGCTGATCCGGCCTCGTGGAAGCCGTTCAAGAGCGCCTTCCATTTCTTCTGGGGGCTCGAGGATGTGATCGCCGTGTACACCAACATGTGGGCGCAGGTCGAAACCAACAAGAAGGTTGGCGGCCTGTTCCCCAATGACGGCGATGGCAATGCCTGGGGCGACAAGGTCGTCGGCTTCCCGCCGGTGCTGGACAAGGGCGGCTACACGCTCAACGATCCCGGCCGCTACCAGAACCTCACCGACGATTTCTCGGCGCAGATCAACGCGTTCAAGTCGGCGGGCTGCGAGATCATCACCGGCGTGATGATCCCGCCCGATTTCACCACCTTCTGGAACCAGGCGCAGCAGCAGGGCTTCAAGCCGAAGGTCGCCTCGATCGGCAAGGCGATCCTGTTCCCACAGGCGGTCGAAGCGCTCGGCAAGACCGGCAACAATCTTTCGTCTGAAGTCTGGTGGACGCCGAGCCATCCGTTCAAATCGTCGCTGACCGGCGACAGCTCGGCGCAGTTGGCGGAAGGTTTCACCAAGGCCATCGGCAGGCCGTGGACGCAGCCGATCGGCTTCGTGCACGCGCTGTTCGAGCTCGCCGCCGATGTGATGAAGCGGGCAGACGCTGGCGGCAATGCCGCCGTAATCAACGCGATTGCCGCGACCAAGCTCGACACCATCGTCGGCCCGATCGCCTGGAACGGCGCCAATCTGCCACCCTTCGCGGCCAAGAACGTCGCCAAGACTCCGCTGGTCGGCGGCCAGTGGCGGCTGAAGGACGGCGGCGGCTACGACCTCGTCATCACCGAAAACAAGACGGCGCCGAACATTCCGACCGGCGGCAAGATGGAAGCGATCGCATGAGCGGGGTTGCCAATCTTTCCTTCTCCCCGTTCACGGGGAGAAGGTGGCCCGAAGGGTCGGATGAGGGGCGACGCCGAGTTCTGAAAGGGTGGCGCCGCCCCTCATCTGCCTGCCGGCATCTTCTCCCCGTAAACGGGGAGAAGAAAGGCTAGCTATGCCCATCCTCGCCCTCGACAACGTCTCGAAAAGCTTCGGCGCGCTGACCGTCGCCGATAACATCTCGTTCGCGCTCGAAGATGGCGAGGCGCTGGGCATCATCGGGCCGAACGGCGCCGGCAAGTCGACGCTGTTCAACCTGATCACCGGCAACATCCGCGTCGATGCCGGCCAGGTGACGTTCGATGGCGCCGACGTCACGCGGCAGCCGCCGATGGCGCGCTGTCTTGCCGGCATCGGGCGCACCTTCCAGATCCCGCAACCTTTCGAGAAGCTGACCGTGTTCGAGAATCTGCTGGTGGCGGCGACCTTCGGCGCGCGCAAGCGCGAGAGCGAAGTGTCGGACGACTGCGCCGCGATCCTCGCCGAGACCGGACTGCTCAACCGCGCCAACCAGCCGGCCGGCAGCCTCAGCCTGCTGCACCGCAAGCGGCTGGAGCTTGCCCGCGCGCTCGCCACCCGGCCCAGGGTGCTGCTGCTCGACGAGATCGCAGGCGGCCTGACGGAAGGCGAATGCCATCAGCTCGTCGAGACCGTCCAGGCGATCCACCGCCGCGGCGCCTCGATCATCTGGATCGAGCATGTGCTGCACGCGTTGAACTCGGTGGTCTCCCGGCTGCTGGTGCTCAATTTCGGCAAGGTGATCGGCATCGGCAGGCCGGACGAGATCATGGCCTCGCAGGCGGTGCGCGAAATCTATCTCGGGATCGAGGTCTGATGGCGCTGCTCGAGACAAAAGGCCTGACGGCGTTCTACGGCGACTTCCAGGCGCTGTTCGGCGTCGATGTGGCGCTCGATACCGGCGAGACGGTGGCGATCATCGGCGCCAACGGCGCCGGCAAGTCGACGCTGCTGCGCTCGATCTCCGGCGTGTTGGCCAACGGCGCCGACCAGGTGTTGTTCGACGGCCGGCCGATCGGCGCGCTGCCGGCGCCCGAGATCGTCGCGCGCGGCATCGCCATGGTGCCGGAGGGGCGCAAGCTGTTCCCGTCGCTCTCGGTCGAGGAGAACCTCCTGATCGGCCGGTATGGCCGCTCGGTTCCCGGCGCCTGGTCGCTGGAGACGGTCTACGACCTCTTCCCGATCCTGAAGGAGCGCCGGCACAATCCGGGCACCGCGCTTTCCGGCGGACAGCAGCAGATGGTGGCGATCGGCCGCGCACTGATGTCCAATCCGCGCGTGCTTTTGTGCGACGAGATCAGCCTCGGCCTGGCGCCGGTGGTGATCAAGGACATCTACGCCGCCTTTCCAAAAATCCGCGCCGCCGGCGCGCCGATCGTCATCGTCGAGCAGGATATCGGCCAGGCGCTGAAAGTGGCGGACCGGGTCTATTGCATGATGGAAGGGCGCATCACGCTTTCCGGCAGGCCAGGCGCGATCAGCCGCGACGACATCCATGCCGCCTATTTCGGGGCGACGACGCAATGATCTGGCTCGACACCATCGTCCAGGGCGTGTTGCTCGGCGGCCTCTATGCGCTGTTCGCCGCTGGCCTCGCCCTCGTCTTCGGCATCATGCGGCTGGTCAATCTCGCGCATGGCGACTTCATCGTGCTCGCCGCTTTCCTGATCCTGGTGCTGGTGACGGCGCTGGGGCTGAACCCGTTCGTCGCCGCGCTGATTGCAATGCCGGTGATGTTCGGGCTCGGCTTCGCGCTGCAATATCTGGTGCTCAACCGCACGCTCGGTACTGATATCCTGCCGCCGCTGCTCGTCACCTTCGGCCTGTCGATCGTCATCCAGAACGCACTGCTCGAACGCTTCTCCGCCGACAGCCGTCGCATCTCGGTCGGTGCGCTGGAGACCGCGTCGCTGCGGCTTGGCCCGATCAGTATCGGCACCATGCCGCTGCTCACCTTCCTGTCGGCGATCGCGGTGATCGTCGGGCTCAACCTGATCTTCTATCGCACATCGCTCGGCCGCGCCTTTCGAGCCACTTCCGACGACCGCGTCACCGCAGGCCTGATGGGCATCCGCCCGGACCGCATCTTTGCCATCGCCACCGGACTTGCCATGGTGGTGGTGACGATCGCCGCGCTCTATCTCGGCACGCGCGCCAATTTCGATCCGACCATCGGCCCGGCGCGGCTGATCTACGCCTTCGAGGCGGTGATCATCGGCGGCCTCGGCTCGTTCTGGGGAACGCTGGCCGGCGGCATCATCATCGGTGTCGCGCAGACCGCCGGCGCTTCGATCAATCCGGAATGGCAGATCCTGGCCGGGCACATCGCTTTCCTGCTGGTGCTGCTGGCGCGGCCGCGCGGGCTGTTTCCAAGGGCGGTGGACTGAGATGGCGGTCGAGGCACTACCAAGCTTCAAAGTCGAGACGCGCACGCGGCTATCGTCGGCGTTCCTGGTGATTGCCGTCGCGGTGCTGGCGATCGGCTTCGCAGCGCCGCTGTTTGCCTCGCGCGCGGTGATCCAGGACCTGTTCTTCATCCTGACCATGCTGGTGCTCGCCCAGTGCTGGAATCTGCTCGCCGGTTTCGCCGGGCTGGTCTCGGTCGGCCAACAGGCCTTTGTCGGCTTCGGCGCCTACACGATGTTCGCCACCGTCATCCTGTTCGGCCTCGATCCGCTGGTCGGCATCGTACTCGCCGGCTTGCTGGCGGCGCTGCTCGCCATCCCGACCGGCTTCTTCGTGTTTCGGCTGCAAGGCGCCTATTTCGCCATCGGCACCTGGGTGATCGCCGAAGTGGTGCGGCTTTCCTTCGCGCAATGGAAAGCGCTTGGCGGCGGCACCGGAACCTCGCTGCCCTCGGGTTCGACGCGCGACATGTTTGGCGTGAAGTATATCGCCGATCTGTTCGGGTGGCGCGCTTCGCAGGCGACCGATGTGCTCTGCTACTGGCTGGCGCTTATCCTGGCCGCCGCCACGATCCTGTTCATCCACCGGCTGCTGCGCTCCAGGCAGGGCCTCGGTCTCGCCGCCGTCCGGGACAACCAGGAGGCGGCGCGCTCCGTCGGCGTCGACCCGCGCTGGATGAAGTCGACCGTCTATCTGCTCGCGGGCCTGGTCAGCGGCATCACCGGCGCGCTGATCTATGTGCAGAAGGCGCGCATCTCGCCGGATGCCGCTTTCTCGGTCACCGACTGGACGGCCTATGTCATCTTCATCGTCGTGATCGGCGGCATCGGCACCATCGAAGGACCGATCGTCGGCATCGTGGTCTTCTTCGTTCTGCGCAACGTGCTCGCCGATTACGGCTCCTGGTACCTGCTCATCCTCGGCATGATCGGCATCGTGGTGATGCTGGTGGCGCCGCGCGGCTTGTGGGGCCTGTTTGCGGACCGCACCGGTATCCAACTCTTTCCCGTCCGTCGCATGCTGACGGGCGCATCAGCGACAAAGACCGCCACGGGAGGCACGCATGGCTGACATCATCACCGACGTTCTGATCATCGGCACCGGGCCGGCGGGCTCGGCCACGGCAGCGCTGCTTGCCAGCTACGGCGTCGAGAACATGGTGATCAACCGCTATCGCTGGCTGGCGAACACGCCACGCGCGCACATCACCAACCAGCGCACCATGGAGGTGCTGCGCGATCTCGGCCGCGATGTCGAGGACGAGGCCTATATGTTCGCCGCCGAGCAGGATCTGATGGGCGAGAACGTGTTCTGCACCTCGCTGGCCGGCGAGGAGATCGGCCGGCTGAAGACCTGGGGCAAGCATCCGAATTCGCGCGCCGAACATCAGCTCTCCTCGCCGTCGCGGATGAACGACCTGCCGCAGACCTTCATGGAGCCGCTGCTCTACAAGACGGCCTGCTCGCGCGGCACGCAGGGGCGCATGTCGGTCGAGTATCTGAGCCACGTCCAGGACGCGGACGGCGTGACGACGACCTGCCGCGACCGGCTGACCGGCAAGGACTTCACCATTCGCTCGAAATATCTGATCGGCGCCGACGGCGGCAATTCCAAGGTCGCCGAGGACGCCGGCCTGACCTTCGAAGGCAAGATGGGCGTTGGCGGCTCGATGAACATCCTGTTCCGGGCCGACCTCTCCAAATATGTCGCGCACCGCCCGTCGGTGCTCTACTGGGTGGTGCAGCCCGGCGCTGATGTCGGCGGCATCGGCATGGGTCTGGTGCGCATGGTGCGGCCCTGGAACGAATGGCTGATCGTCTGGGGTTACGACATCAACCAGCCGGCGCCGGTGGTCGACAAGGCCTTCGCCACCAAGGTCGCGCGCGATCTGGTCGGCGATCCGGAACTCGACATCGATATCCTCCAGGTCTCGACCTGGACGGTGAACAACATGTACGCGACAACCATGCAGAACGGTCGCGTCTTCTGCATGGGCGACGCCGCGCATCGCCATCCGCCGTCCAACGGGCTCGGCTCCAATACCTCGATCCAGGACGCCTTCAACCTCGCCTGGAAGATCGCCTATGTGCTTGGCGGCAAGGCGGGTGCAAAACTGCTCGACAGTTTCCAGGTCGAGCGCGCGCCGATTGCCAAGCAGATCGTGACCCGCGCCAACAAGTCGATCGAGGAGTTCGGACCGATCTTCAAGGCGCTGGGACTGCTCGATTCGATCGATCCGGTTAAGATGCAGCAGAACATGGACGCGCGCTGCGACGACACCCCGGCGGCCGAGGAACAAAGGCGCAGGATCCGCGAGACCATCGCCTACAAGGTCTACGAGTTCGACGCGCATGGCGTCGAGATGAACCAGCGCTACCGCTCGGCGGCTATCTTAAGCGACGGACAGAAGGAACCGGCCTTCGAAAAAGATGCCGAGCTGCACTATCAGCCGACGACATGGCCGGGCGCGCGGCTGCCGCATGCCTGGGTGTTCGGCGAAGGCGGCGCCAAGGCCTCGACGCTCGACCTTTGCGGCAAAGGCCGCTTCACCGTCTTCACCGGCATTGGCGGCAAGGGCTGGGCCGACGCCGCCAAGGCGCTGGCCAAGGAGCTCGGCATCGACATCAACGCGCATATCATCGGGCCGCGGCAGGTCTGGCAGGACCTGACCGGCGACTGGGCCAATCTGCGCCAGGTTCGCGACAGCGGCATCGTGCTGACAAGGCCCGATCAGCATGTCTGCTGGCGCAGCGAGATGATCGCCGACGATCCGGTCGCCGAGCTGCGCCGGGCGCTCAAATCCGTTCTGGCCTTGTGAGGTGCATGATGGACGCACATGAAAAAGGTTTCTTCACCGAGGCGAACTCGGTCGAGGTCGTCACCGGCCGTAACAAGAACGCCAAGGACGACCGGCTGAAACAGGTGATGGAAGTGATCACCCGCAAGCTGCATGAGGTGGTCAAGGAGATCGAGCCGACGCAGGACGAATGGATGCAGGCGATCCTGTTCCTGACCAGGACCGGTCAGCTCTGCAATGAATGGCGGCAGGAGTTCATCCTGTTGTCCGACGTGCTAGGTGTGTCGATGCTGGTCGACGCGATCAACAACCGCAAGCCCTCCGGCGCGTCGGAATCGACAGTGCTCGGCCCCTTCCACATCGCCGATGCGCCGGAACTGCCGCTGGGCGCCAACATCTGCCTGGACGCCAAGGGCGAGGACATGGTGATTCATGGCCGCATCCTCGACACCGAAGGCCAACCAGTGGCCGATGCCGTGCTCGATGTCTGGCAGGCCAATGACGAAGGTTTCTACGACGTGCAGCAGAAAGGCATCCAGCCAGACTTCAACCTGCGCGGCGTCTTCCGTACCGGGCCGGACGGCCGCTACTGGTTCCGGGCGGTGAAGCCGAGATATTACCCGATCCCGGATGACGGCACGGTCGGCAAGCTGCTGCACGGGCTCGGCCGCCATCCCTATCGTCCGGCGCATCTCCACTTCATCCTCAAGGCCGACGGCTTCGAGACGCTGACCACGCACATCTTCGATCCCGACGACCCCTATATCAATTCGGACGCGGTGTTCGGCGTAAAGGAAAGCCTGCTTGCCGAATTCAAGCGGGTGGAGGATGCGGACCGGTCCAAAGAACTCGATTTCGCCGGTCCGTTCTGGGACGTCGAGTATGATTTCGTGCTGGCGCGTCCCGGCGGCCGATAGCTACGCCGCCGCGACGTGACGCTGGTCGCGCCGCGCCAGCAGGTAGAAGGCCGCGATATGCGTGATCATCAGCAGCGGCACATAGATGATGGGGATGGCATAGGTCGCGCCCAACTGCCCGGCATGGCCGGGAAGGTCGAGCACGGTGCCGTAATAGTAGTCGCCGAGAAGATCGACCACGCCCACGACATTGAAGGCAACGACGAGCGGCCAGAAGATCGCGGGCCGTCTCGCTACGAGCAGCGCCAGCATGGCGAGCAAGCCGGTAGCGAAATCGCCATAGGCGGCGAAGACGGCGAACCGCGCGGGTAGATCCGGACCGACGACCCCCGGCAGGATGAAGACCAAGCCGAAGAAGCGGAAGCTGTGCAGCGTCGCGATGGCGCGCTGCGCCTCAACGCGGTCCATCGCCTGGAGCCTTGGCCAGATATACGCGCCGAAGCAAAGCAGCCATGGCACGTAGCCGAGCCCGAGATGAATGTTGAAGATCGTCGCCGGTGACATTTTCGTCTCCTTCAGCTCTTCGCGGGAATGGCTTCGAACACCGCCGTCAGGATGCCCAGCCGGCCTTCCATCAGGTTGCGTCCGAGATTGAAGGTAGATTGCGCGAAGTCCGGCCCCATGACGACGCCGAGATTGGGCGATGGCGGCGGACCGGAGGCGCGAAGCTCAGTGAACCATGCCTTGGCGGCGGCGGTATCGTCGCGCCGCACAAGCGTACCGAAGCCGGCTGCCTCGATTGCTTCGCAGGTATCCGCGGCCGTCAGCAGGAAGCTCTCGCCGGAAGTCTTGGCCCAAGGCACGGGATAGAGCGGATCGCCGCCATTCAGCACGACGTCGAAAGTCGCGAACTTTGCACCCGGCCTCAGCACCCTTCTGATCTCGCGATAGAGTAGCGGCCGGTCGGCTATGTTCATCGCCACGTGCTGCAGGAGCACGGCGTCGAAGCGGCCGTCCTCGAAGGGCAGCGCCAGCGCGCTGCCGGTTTCGAACGACACTTTGCCGTCCTGGCCGGTGCGCGCGGTGAGGTAGCGCGCCGCCTCGACGAACGGCTCGCTGAGATCGATACCGACGACATCGCAGCCGTAAGTCGCGACGAGAAAGCGGGCCGGCCCGCCGACGCCCGATCCGACGTCCAGCACCGACATGCCGGCAGTGATGGCCGCGAGATTGGCGAGCTCCGCGGTGGCCGCAAGCCCACGCGTGTGGAATTGGTCGAGCGTGGCCAGTTGCTCCGGCTTCAGCCGCTGTTCTTCCGGACCGAACACCGCCAAGACTGTTTTCAGGCGCTCGGTCAGACCGGTCGCTCGGTAATGATCGCGTATGCGATCGAGATTATCCGTCATTGCCATTCCTCCGGGCCGTTCCTGCGGCCTTGCCACGACACATAGAGTGGCTTTCGGCTGGCAACTATCCGCGATAATGTCGATGGCCTATGAAGCAGAACTTCACAGTCCGGCATGGCGCGCTCGATGGCGTCGAGGCGTTCCTGAGCGTCGCCAGGCACCGCAATTTCCGCAAGGCGGCGGCTGAATTGCGTGTCACCCCGTCGGCCGTCAGCCAGGCGATACGCACGCTCGAGGCCCGGATCGGCGCCGCGCTGTTCATGCGCACGACGCGCAGCGTCGGCCTGACCGAGGCCGGCGAGCGCTTCCTGTTGCGCGCAGGCCCCGCCTTCGAGGAACTGGTCGCGGCGGGCGAGGCCGCGCGCGAGCTCGGCCAGCGGCCGGCCGGCAAGCTGCGGCTCTCGGTGCCGCCTTCGGTGGTGCCGATCCTGCTCGAACCGCTGCTGGCATCCTTCTGCCGTGACTATCCGGACATCGAGCTGGAGATCGCGGCCAGCGGCGAATTGGTCGACCTGACGGCCGGGGGCTTCGACGCCGGCATAAGGCTCGGCGAATTCATCGCTCCCGACATGGTGGCGGTGCGGCTGGCGCCGCCCTTTCCGATGATCGTCGTCGGCAGCCCCGACTATCTCAGTCGCCGGCCGCCGCCGGAGACCATCGAGGATCTGCGCTCCCATGCCTGCCTGCGCATGCGACGTTCCAACGGCTCGGTCGCGCCATGGTCCTTCGTCGACGGCAACAAGACGATAGAGGCGATCGTGTCGGGACCGCTGATTGCGCATGACTATCCGGCGCTTGTCGGGGCGGCGATCCAGGGCATCGGACTTGCGCAGGTGCCGAGCCCGGTTGCCGGACCGGCCCTTGCGGACGACCGTCTGCGCGAAGTGCTTGGCGCCTTTGCGGTCACCTCGCCGGGAGTCTTCTTGTACTATCCCGCGCGACATCAGGTGCTGCCCAAGCTGCGCGCATTCATCGACCACATAACGCGCCCAGGCGCCGACGCTTCGGGACGATCAGCGGCGCCGGCTAGCCGCCGGCGCTGAAGCGCAACGCGGCCGAAAATGATCAGGGCCTGCAATCCATTATCGCGGTCTTAGCCTCTGGCCTGCCACGCAAGCATTCGGCGGATCTCCTGCCGTTTTTCTTCCGACAAACCCGAGAGCATGTTCTCGTCAAGATATCCTCGCCGGATGAGAGTCGCGAAAACGATGGTCAGCTGCGAGTAGCGATAGTCGAACATGCGATCCAGATCGCGGCGTTGCTCTTTCAGATAGTCCTCGACGTCCCACATCTCGGAGAACGTGGTCGCGGCGCTCGCCCGGCTCTTGAATTCGGCCAGGATGCTGGCCAGCGCCGTCTGAAGAGCCTTGTCATATGCAGCGCGGGCAACCTTCTTTTCGGAGCCTGACCAACTGGACTCATTCGAAGTCATGGACCTCTCCCGTGAAAAGCGCCGCCTGAAGCTTTGTCATCGCAGATTCTATCCTATGTTTCCCGATTTCGCGCCCGCTTCCGTTCCGCCGCCGCCAGCAGGTCGACGAAAGCGCGCACCTTGGCCGGCCTGAAGCGTGCCGGCGGATAGACAGCGTGGATGCCGCCCGACGGCAGCGTCCAGTCGGCAAACACCCGCACCAGACGGCCAGCGGCGATATCGTCCTCGACAGCGAAGTCGGGGAAGATGCCGAGGCCGATGCCGGCCATGACGCAAGCCTGCACCGCCGGCGTCTTGTTGCAGGTCACGACCGGATTGAGCTCGGTCAGCACGGTCTCGCCCCCCTTCGAGAACAGCCACTGGCCGATGCCGCGCAATTGCGCGTTGCCGACCCATGGCAGCGACTTTGCGAGCTTCGGGCTCACATCGGCTGGAAGGCCGGACGCGAGCTTCGGCGCCGCGACGACGAATTGCTGCAGTGTTCCGAGCCGCCGCGCCTGGTTCGAGGAATCGACCAGCCAACCGATGCGGATGCCGAGATCGATCTGGTCGTCGACCAAATTGCTGATGGCGTCGTCGAAGATCGCCTCGACCTTCATCTTCGGGTATTTCCGCAGATAGTCGGCAATGGTCGGCGCGACGATCTTGGCGCCGTAGTCGAGCGAGCTGGTGAGACGCAGTGTCCCGGTCGGCCGGCCGGCGCTTTGCGCAATATCGCCATAGGCGGCTTCCGCTTCGCGCAGGATGATGGCGGCGCGATCGTAGAACTGCCTGCCTTCCTCCGTCGCCGTGACGCGCCGCGTCGTGCGCTGCAAAAGCGTCGCGCCAAGTTCCTCCTCGAGACGACCGACCTGATGGCTGACAACGGCCTTGGCGACACCGAGGCGGTCGGCGGCGGCGGTGAAGGATCCGGTCTCCACCACGGTGGTGAAGTAAACGAGTCGGTTGAGGTTGAGGAGGTCGGCCACGGCTATTGTCTGATTGGATCAGACAGTTTGTATGATTGATCGCGGTTTTTCGCAAGCCACCGAACTGCCATCTAGTCAGCAGACAAACGATATCCGGACGAGACAGACATGACCGATGCAACCGTGACCTATCTTTTCGATCCGCTGTGCGGCTGGTGCTACGGCGCCACGCCGATGCTGGACAGGCTCGCGGCAAGCGGCGTCGCAGTCGAGCTTTTGCCGACCGGCCTTTTCTCCGGCGCCGGCGCGCGGCCGCTGGATGCAGGCTTTGCCGCCCATGCCTGGGCCAACGACCAGCGCATCGAGCGGCTGAGCGGCCAGCGCTTCAGCCAGGCCTATCTCGACAATGTTCTCAACGTGCGCGGCACGCTGCTCGATTCCAGCGCGGCAACACTCGGCATCAGCGCCGCGGGTCTGGACGATCCGTACCGGCGGTTGCCGGCGCTGAAGGCAATCCAGCAGGCACGTTATGTCGACGGTCGCGATATCGTGACCGTCGACGGCGTGGCGCAGGTTCTGAGCGATGCCGGCTTGGCGGACGCGGCCGAGGCGCTCAAGGCGCCTACGGATGCGCTGCTGGCGACGAATCGCGACCTGGTCGGTCGCGGACGCGCCCTGTTCCAGCGCCTTCACGCCAATGGCGTTCCCTCGCTCGCGGTTATTCGCAATGCCGCGCCTCGGCTGATCAGCTCGAACGCGTTGTTCGGCAGCTACGACAATCTCGTCGCCCATATCCAGGCCGCTTGATCCGACCTCTTCCCCCAAGCAAAAGGAAACCACCATGAAGATCGCACTCATCGGCGCGTCCGGCCAGGTCGGCTCGCGCCTGCTCAAGGAACTCTCCGATCGCGGCCATGCCATCACCGCGATTGCCCGCAATCCGGAGAAAATCGCGCATCTGCCGGACGTCACCGCGGTCAAAGGCGACATCTTCGACAGAGACGGCCTCGCTGCCTTGATCAAGGGCCATGACGCGGTGATCAGCGCGGTGCATTTCACCGCCAGCGATCTCGACACGCTGATCGCGGCGGTGCGGGCCTCCGGCGTCAAGCGCTATCTCGTCGTCGGCGGCGCCGGCAGCCTGGAAGTCGCGCCCGGCAAGCGCCTGGTCGACACGCCCGAATTCCCGGCCATCTACAAGGCGGAGGCGCTCAAGGGCGCGGACTTCCTGGACAAGCTCAAGACCGTCAGCGATCTCGACTGGACCTTCCTGTCGCCGTCGGCCCTGTTCGTGGCGGGCGAGAGGACCGGCAAGTACCGGCTGGGCAAGGACGCGCTTCTGACCAACGACAAAGGCAGCAGCATCTCGTTCGAGGACTACTCCATCGTTATGGCCGACGAGATCGAGACGCCCAAGCATATCAGGCAGCGCTTCACCGTCGGTTACTGAGGCGGTTATTTCCTTGCGGTTGGCCGCCGGATACGGCGGCCCACCGTCATGCCGAGCGTGACGCGATCAGCGCTTGAATGCGCTCGGCATCCGCGGGCGTCGCGGGATTGTAAACGATCATGCCGAGCTCCGGACGGCCATCGACCGCGAAAACGGAAAACTCCAGCTCGACCAAGCCGATCTCAGGATGCCGAAGACGCTTCAGGCCCTCGCCCTGCCCGGCAACGAGGTCGCTGTCGCGCCACAGCGCCTCGAACTCCGGACTGGTCCGGCACAGCTCCTCGACGAGCTCCGTGACCTCCGCGCCGGCGCCGGCCCGGGCAGCGTCGGCCCTGAATGAGCCGACCACGAAACGTGCCACCGCCTCCCAGTCATCCTGCGCGGCGCGCACGCGCGCGCTGCCGAACATGAGGCGCAGGATGTTGCGCTGCTCGCGTGGCAGCTTGGAATAGTCGGTCAGCATTGTCGCCGCGGCGCGGTTCCAGGCGACCACATCCCAGGTCGCGGTCTTGATGATGGCCGGGCTGGGATCCAAGGCGTCGAGCACGCGCTGCAGGCGCGGCGTCACGCTGTCGACGTTTCTGTAGCGGACCTCCGGCGGACGCCCGAGGCCGAGCATGAACAGGTGCTCGCGCTCGGGCTCGGTCAGCATCAGCCCACTGGCGATGCGGTTCAGCACATCGGCCGACGGCGCGCCGCCCCGGCCCTGTTCCAGCCAGGTGTACCAGGTCGGACTGATGTTGGCGCGCTGCGCCACCTCTTCGCGGCGCAGCCCCTGCGTGCGCCGGCGCCCGGTGGTGAAACCGAAGGCGACGGGGTCGAGACGCATGCGGCGATCCCGCAGGAAATTGCCGAGCTTGTTGATGGTCTCTACCGGCATGGCGATCCTGTTGAGTATTATACCATGATAAAGTCACTACTTTAACAGGATGATTTATAGCGCGAGAAGGGCCGCCTAACAACCAGGAGATCCCCCATGCGTGTATTCCTTACCGGCGCGACCGGCTTCATCGGCTCCAGAATCGTCCCTGAACTTCTTGCCGCCGGGCACCAGGTGCTTGGCCTGACACGATCGGATGCCGGCGCGCAGTCGCTGGCAGCCGCTGGCGCCGAGGCGCATCGCGGCGACCTTGAAGACCTCGACAGCCTGCGCACCGGCGCGGCAAAGTCGGATGCCGTGATCCACACCGCCTTCGATCACGATTTCTCGAATTTCGTGGCGAATTGCGAAAAAGACAAACGGGTGATCGAGGCGCTGGGCGGCGCGCTCGCCGGTTCGGACCGCTTGCTGCTCATCACATCCGGCACCGGCATGGGCAGCCCTGGACCGGGGCAGTTGGCAAAGGAAGACGTGTTCAACACCGAACACCGCAATCCGCGCATCCTGTCCGAGCTGACCGGGGCCGCGCTCACTGAAGCGGGTGTCAAAGTCTCGGTGGTGCGGCTGCCGCAGGTGCATGACACGGTGAAGCAGGGCCTGATCACGCCGCTGCTCGAGCTCACCCGCGCCAAGGGTGTGTCAGCCTATATCGGCGAAGGCCGCAACCGCTGGCCGGCGGGGCATGTGCTGGATGTGGCGCGGCTCTACCGGCTGGCGTTGGACAAGCAAGCAGCCGGCGTGCGCTACAATGCCGTCGCCGAGGAAGGCGTTTCGATGCGCGACATCGCCGAAGCGATCGGGGCCGGCCTCAACGTTCCTGTGGTGTCGATGTCGCCGGAAGAGGCGGCCGGCCATTTCGGATGGCTTTCGATCTTCGCCGACCTCGACATGCCGGCCTCCAGCGAATGGACGCGTGCTGAGCTCGGCTGGCAGCCGAGCGGACCGACCCTGATGGCCGATCTCGAAAGGATGGATTATTCGCAGGCGGCAGCTGCCTAGAGCAATTCCAGGAGTTGCGTAAAACCAAACAGCTGGAGCGGTTCGACGTTTCCGTTAAGCGATGAACCACTCCAGCGGACCGGCCCGTGATAGCCCGCCGTCTTAAGCGCGAAGCAGATCGGCCAGACTGTCCGACTTTTCCGTCTTGTCGGTGAGATCGAGCCCGGACAGCAAATCGACCAAATGGCTCTTCATCAGCGCCGCGGCATCGGCGCTGTTGCCGGCCTCGATCGCATCGACCAGCGCATGATGGGCATGCTTCTCGCAGGTGGCGTCGCGGCGCTTCCAATAGAGGGCTATGATCAGCGAGGAGTGCGAAACGAGGTCGCGCACAAAATTGGTGAAGACCGAATGCGCGGCGATCTCGGCGATGCCGACATGGAAGCGCGCCGACAGCATGATCGCGTCGCTGTCGCGGCCGTCATGAAGCGCCTCGTGCTCCTTTTCCAGGTGTACCCGCAATTGCGCGATATCGGTGGGCACCGCCGACTTGGCCGCAAGTGCGGCCACCTTGGGTTCGATCAGCGCCCTCGCCTCGAACACTTCGCGCGCCTCGACCTTCGACGGCTGGGCGACGAAAGCGCCGCGATTGGGCTCAAGCCGCGCCAGCCTGTCATGGGCGAGCGCCTGCAAGGCGGCGCGGACAACGGTACGGCTCACCGAATAGATCGAGGCGAGTTCGTCTTCCGGCAGCTTGGTGCCTGGGGCGAGGCGATGGCTGACGATGGCATCCCTCAGCCCATAGTAGATCGGCGACCAGCGCGCCGCCGGCCTGTCGTCACCATCTTCTTCCCTGAGTACCGTCAACATGCTTTCAATGCAGGCCCGAAATAGCCTGTTCTGCCCCCAAATCACCTGCAGCCAGTCCAATCTAGTATCGCGCGCGCGCCGGTCAATCCCAGCGGGTCAAGGCCCGAACCACCTCCACCAATCAGGCGGGCGGAACGACCTCGGCCGGCGCTGGCGAGAGCGCGGCGAAGATTCCGGCAAACCGCTTGCCGCGCGGCGTGGCATAGCCACCGACTTTCGAGGTCCGTAAACCCACCTTGCACAAACTTTCGGCCAGCGTGACAGCGCAGACCACACCGTCGAGCACCGGAACGCCGTGCTCCTCGGTCAGGCTGCGCGCGAGGTCCGCCATGCCGGCGCAACCAAGCACGATCGCCTCGGCGCGATCCTCGTGGATGGCGCGCGCGATCTCCTGCGATATCCTGTGTCTTGCATTCGAGCCCGGGCGTTCCAGCTCGAGCACTGCGACCTCGGACGAGCGCACCTTGGCGCAGCGTGAAGCCAGGCCGTATTTCGCCAGATTGTGCTCGATGGCTGGAACAGACCGCGCAAGCGTGGTGACGACGCTGAATTTTCCGGCAATGAGGCTGGCAAGGTGGAACGCCGCCTCGCCGATGCCGATGACCGGAGCCTCGGTCGCGCAGCGCGCGGCATCGAGCCCGGTATCATCGAAGCAGGCGATGACATAGGCATCCGCCGCCGGCGCCTTGCTCATCTCGGCAATGATACCCGGCACCGCGAAGACCTCGTCGAAATAACCCTCGATGCTCGGCGGCCCGTCAGCCGGATTGACGGCGACAATCTCGGTTCCCGCGGAAGCCACGCTCCACGCCGCCTGGCCGATCTTGTCGGTCATCGATTGGGTGGTGTTGGGGTTGATGACGAGTATGCGCATTCAAATCAGCCTCAGATCTCGCCGCCGAGATAAAGACGCTTGACCCGGTCGTCGGTCAGCAATTCGGCGGAGCTGCCGCTCAACGCGACACTGCCGGTGGTCAGCGCGTAGGCGCGCTGCGAGATGCGCAGCGCCATACGCGAATTCTGCTCGACAAGGAGAACGCTGACCTTCTCGTCGCGGTTGATGGCGACGATCGAGCGGGCAATGTCCTGGACGAGTTTGGGCGCGACGCCGAGCGAGGGTTCGTCGAGCAGAAGAAGCTTCGGTTTGGCCATCAGCGCGCGACCGATGACCAGCATCTGCTGCTCGCCGCCGCTCATCGTGCCGGCGGCCTGCGAGAAGCGTTCCTTGAGCCGGGGAAATCGCCCCAGCACCATCTCCATCGAGGCGGCGATCTCGGATTTGCTGGTGCGCGTGAAGGCGCCCATCAGGAGGTTGTCCTTCACCGTCATATAGGGAAAGACACGGCGGCCTTCCGGCACCATGGCGATGCCCATCTTGACGATCTCGTCCGGAGCGGCGCCATCGATGCGCTTGCCGCCATAGTGGATCTCCCCCGACCTGATCTTGCGCAGGCCGGTGATGGCGCGAAGGATCGACGACTTGCCGGCGCCGTTGGCGCCGATCAGCGCCACCGTCTCGCCTTCATTGACCTCGAGCGAAACGCCTTTCAGCGCATAGACGTGGTCGTAATAGAGCTCGACATTGGCGAAGTTCAGGATCTGGTTCATAGGCCGATCGCCTCGTCTTCGCTGCCGAGATAAGCCTCGATGACCTTTTCGTTGGCCTGGATTTCGGACGGCGTTCCCTCGGCGATCTTCTGTCCGAAATTGAGCACCACGAGCCGGTCCGAGATCTTCATCACCGCCGGCATGTCATGCTCGACCAGAAGGATGGTGAGGCCGCGCTCGCGCAGGCGCCGCACCATCTCGACCATGCGCATCGTCTCCTCATGGTTCATGCCGGCGAAGGGCTCATCGAGCAGCAGGATGGAAGGGTTGGTCGCCAGGCCGATAGCGATGCCCAATGCCCGCAAATGGCCGTGCGGCAGGTTGCGGGCGGTCTCGCCGGCGAGCGGGGAGAGACCAAGCAGCGCCAGGATGTCGTCGGCGGATTGCCCGAACGCCGCTTCGTCGGCGCGCGCGGCACCGGTGCCGAGGAAAAAGCCGAGGAGGCCCGCCTTCGAGCGCAGATGGTGCGCGATGATGACGTTGTCGCGCACGCTCATGTTCTTGAAGATCGTCGTCTCCTGGAAGGTACGCACGACCCCCTTGCGGGCGGCGATATGCGGCGCGAGGCCGGATATTCGCTCGCCCTTCAGGCGCACCTCGCCCGATGTCGGCCTGAGGAACGACGAGATCAGCTTGAACAGCGTCGACTTGCCGGCGCCGTTCGGGCCGATGACCGAAAGTATCTCCTTCTCCCGAACCGAAAAGGAGATGTCGTTGACCGCGACGAGACCGCCGAAGCGTTTGGTGATGCCTGAGACTTCAAGCAGTTCGGCCATGGCTTCAGCCCTTCTTCCGGGTCATTTCGGAAAGGCTGAGCAGGCCGTTGGGCAGCACCAGCATCAGCACGATCATCAGGCCCGAATAGATCAGGAGCTGGAACTGGCCGGTCTGGAACAGAAGGTCCCAGCCGAAATAGAGCACCAGCGTGCCCAGCATCGGTCCGAACACATAACCGAGGCCGCCGAGGAAGCAGTTCAGCATGAAGTTGACGGAATCGGTGACGGTGAAGCTCGACGGATAGATCGATTGCGAGATGGCGGCAAAGATGGCGCCCGAAACACCGCCGAAGAAGGACGAGACGGCATAGGCGATGACGCGCAGATAGGCGATGTTGACGCCGATCGAAGAGGCGAGTTCCTCGTTCTGCTGCAGCGACTGGCACAGCTTGCCGATACGCGAATTGACCAGCCGGTACATCACCACGAAGCAGATCACCATCACGGTGGCGGCCAGCAGATAGAAGGCGAGCCGCGAATTTTGCAGCGTGGCGAAATCCGGGATCAGCGGGACGCCGAAGACCGTGAGCGCGCCCGGCAGCGGGATGCTGACGATGCCCTTGGCGCCATTGGTGATCGGCAGCGCCAGCGCAAGCAGCCGCGCCACCTCGGTCAGCACCAGCGTGACCATGGCGAAATAGACGCCGCGCAGCCGCAGGATCGGCAGGCCGATCAGCACGCTGGCGGCCGCGCAGAACAGACCGGCGACAGGCAGCGTCGGCCAGAACGACCAGCCGTGGTTCATCACCAGGATTGCCGAGACATAGCCGCCCATCAGCGCATAGGCGCCCTGGCCGATGTTGATGCGGCCGATATAGAAGGTGAGCCAGACACCGGCGCTGGCGATGCTGAGCAACGCCACCGAGGTCAGTGTGTAATAGAGGTCGAAGCGGCCGCTCGACGAGATCGCGGTCGGCACGGCGATGAAGACGACCGTCAGGAACGCGACGACCGCGGCGATTTTCATGTTGCGATTGCGGGTCATGTCGCGATCACCCCCACGGCTTGCCCATCAGCCCGTTGGGGCGGATCGACAGGAACACCATCAGGGCGGCGAAGATGACGAGATAGGTGACGTCGCCATATTCGCGCAGCACGGTCAGCCCGACGGACTCCATCATGCCAAGGATGAAGCCGCCGGCGATGGCGCCGCCGACAACGCCGGCGCCCCCGATCATCACCATCAGGAAGGCCTTGATCGAAATCGGCCCGCCGATGCCGGAATTGACGCCGGTGATGGTCACCAGCAGCCCGCCGACGACGCCCGCGAGCATGGCGCCCATGGCGAAACCTATCATCGAATAGCGGTCGACCCTGACACCCATCAGTTGCGCCGCGACGCGATCCTGGGCGAGCGCCCGCATGGCCCGCCCGACCCGGCTGTATTGCATGTAAAGCACGAAGGCGGCGATGAAGACGATGGCCAGCACGCCGACGACCATGCGGTCGTAGGGCATGATGATGCCGGCGTCATTGAAGACGCCCTTGACGATCTTGGGGACGCCGCGCTGCTTTTCACCGAAGATGAGCAGGATGACGGCGTCGAAAAAGAAGGCCGTCGCCGCGGCGAGCAGCATGGTGCTTTCCTCGCGGTGACTGCGCCTGATGACGGTGCGGAAGAGGAATTTCTCCATCAGCGCGCCGATGACTGCGAGCGTGACGCCGGAGGCCAGCAGCGCCACGACGAAAGGCAGGCCGAGCTGACCGTAGACGGTGTAGGTGATGAAGCCGCCCAGAACGTACATCTGCCCGTGGGCGAAATTGAGCACGTTCATCAGGGCGAAGATCAGGGTCAGGCCCAGCGCGATCAGCGCGTATTGGGCACCGAGATACAATCCGTTGGCGATGACCTGTTCCATGGACACCTTCGATCTTCCACGGGGTCCGACTTATGGTCCGGACCCCGTGGCAAGCTGGAGGAAATGACGCGAAGGTAATCCTAGTCGACGGAGCCGACGAAGAGCGTCTGGAAAGCGCCATCCTTGTATTCGTTGACCACCATCGGCACCGAAAGCTGGCGCTTCTGGCCGAACGAGGTCGTGCCGACATAGCTCAGCTTGGCGTCACCCTTCAGGAAGGGATTGGGCGCCGAGAAGGTGTCCATGGTCTTCTTGAATTCTGCGACGTCGTTGATTGCCGCCGGATTGGCCTTCAAAGTGTCGAGGATATACTCAAGCGCGTAGACCTTGGTGTTGGATTCGTCGTTATATTCGCCGAACATCTTGGTGTAGCGGGTGACGAACTCCTTCATGTCGTCGGAGGCGATCTCCGGCGTCGAGGCGCCGCCGACGGAGATGAAGCCGTTGGCGTATTCGCCGGCGCCCTCCTCGAGAACCTTGGCGTCCTGCGCGGTTTCGGTCGAGATCAGACCTTCGAAACCGAGTTCGCGCGCGGCGCGGATGAGCAGCGGGGCGTTGGCGGGGGCCACGCCTGACAGCACCAAAAGGTCGGGCTTCAGCGCGACGATCGGCGTCAGCACCGGGGTGAAGTCACGCGTGTCGTTCTGGTAAGTGTCGTTCTGGGCGACGATATCGAGCCCGAGCGCCTTGGCCGCCTCGACGCCGCCGTCACGCTGGCTCAGCGGATCGGATTCGTTTGCCGCGACGAAGGCGATCGTCTTCACGCCCTTGTTTTCCTTCAGGTATTTGTAGATCGCCGGGCCTGACTGATAATTGGCTATCATGCCGAGGACGGCATTGGAGGCCGGCTTCTGGTAGAGCGCCTTCGGGAAGGCGTAAGGAAAGTAGATGATCCCGTTGGCCTCGGCGACAGGACGTACGGCGGCAGCGCCGTCATCGACATTCGGCCCGACGACATAGTGGACGCCTTCCTGCGCCATCTTTTCCATGCCGGCGATGGCGCGCTTCGGGTCCTTCTGGTCGTCGAAGGTGACGATGTCGATGTTGTAGGTGTCGTTGCCGATCTTGACGCCGCCGGTCTCGTTGATCCAGGCGGCGCGCGTCTGCATCGAGCGCACGTTCGACGTGCCCCAGGCAGCGGCCGGGCCGCTGGTGACGCCTACAAAGCCGATCTTCAGTTCCTTGTTTTCAGCCTGCGCGGACGGCATGCCCACAGCGGCGATCGCCAGGGTGGAGGCGGCGCCAAGCGCCAATGATTTCAGAGTCGAGCGTCGGTTGATCATCTGCAGTTCCCCTTTGGTTATCGCGCTTTGTTTTTGCTCAGTGGCTGCGCGGATAGCGTAAGGGAACCCGCCTATGACGGATTGTCAACATCTTTCTTCTGTATTGTATACAATAATTGGAGGAAATGTGTGCGATGGAGCCGACAGCTACTTTCCGCAATAGTTGTCGTTGATATCGTTTACCGCATTCGCATCCGGCCCGACGCGGTGATAGGCGCAAGCGCCCGCCGCCGTGGCGGACATTTGCTGATCATAATAGCGCGGACCGGCGAACAGCATGTCGATGAGATCCTCATGAGCCGGAACGTAGCGTTCCTGCTCGACCACGCGGTAGTGACTATAATGATGATGACGATGATGGTTTTCGCCCGCGAATGCCGAGGCGGACAGGCTTGCTGCCGTGGCGAGCACGAGCGCGGAAATCGCTGGATATTTCGTCATCGGCGGCAACCTTTCTGGCAATTCAGATCCGCAGCATACCCAAATCGCCAGCCGAGCAAAAGTTCCAGCTCCGGCTGCCGTCGGCCTCCGGCTCAAGTCAGTGCAAATGCCTCAGCTTGTCGGGATTGCGCATCACATAGATCGCCGTGATCCTGCCGTCCTCGATGTCGAGCGCCGTGGTCTGCAACTCGCCGTCGGCCTCCAGCGTGACGAAGCCCGGTAGGCCGTTGATAAAGGCAAGACGGATCAGTTTCGATCGGTTGTCCTTCAGCCACGCCGCCACAACAGCATATTGCCTCATGACAGCGTCGAAACCGACGACCGGCTCGGTCGCCGCCGGACGCTTGCCGCCGCCATCGGCATGGGCGGCGACGTCGGCGCTCAGCATCGCGCCGAGCGCCTTCATGTCGCCGCTGCGCGAGGCGTTGAAGAACGCCTCGGCGATCTCCAGCCCGCGTTGCTTCTCGACCTTGAAGCGCGGCCGCGCCTGGCGGATATGCTCGCGCGCGCGGGCCGCCAGCTGGCGGCAGGCGGCCGGATCGCGATCGATCTCCGCGGCAATGTCCTCGAACTGCAGGCCGAACACATCGTGCAGCAGGAAAGCGGCGCGCTCGAGCGGCGACAGGCGCTCCAGCGCCAGCATCAGCGGCAGGCCGACATCGTCCACCTGGTCTTCTTCGACAAGCGGTTCCGGCAGCCAGGGTCCGACATAGGTCTCGCGCTGCCGACGCGCGGATTTGAGCTGGTCGAGGCAAAGCCGCGTGACCGTGCGGCGCAGGAAGGCCTCGGGCTGGCGCACCGCGGGATGGTCGGCCTTCATCCAACGGATGAAGGCCTCCTGCACCACGTCCTCGGCGTCGGCGACCGAGCCCAGCATGCGATAGGCGACACGCGTCAGTTTCGGGCGCAGCGGCTCGAAAGCCGCCGCCGCGCCTGTCGTTTCCGGCTCCGCCGTCAAGCAGCGGTCGCCTTGTTGGCAGCCGCCTTGTTCGCAGCCTTGATCGCCGCAGGATCGACAAAGCCGCCGAAGCCGACGGCGATGCGGTTCCAGCCATTGATTATGTTGATCATCAATGTGAGCTTCACCCGCTCCTCCTCGGAGAAATGAGGTTTCAGCGCCTCGTAGGCAGCCTCATGCGTATGGCCTTCGCTCATGCGCGTCAGCGCCTCGGTCCAGCCGAGCGCCGCGCGCTCGCGATCGGTATAGCACGGCGCCTCGCGCCAGGCCGAGAGCAGGTAGATGCGCTGCTCGGTTTCGCCGCGCTCACGGGCATAGGTCGAATGCATGTTGATGCAGTTGGCACAGCCATTGATCTGGGAGGCGCGGATCTCGATGAGCTCGGCGAGGTCCTGGTCGAGGCTGGAGGCAATGGCGAGCGAGGCGCGGTGCCATTCCTTCATCAGCGAAGGGGCGGCGGCAAGGGGATCGAGTCTGACTGTCATGGTCGGTTTCCTTTCATTGGTTCCGACCTCTAGACGAGCCAGCTTCTGTCCAATGTGACATGACGCGCGAATTTTGCGCTCGCCTCTCGATCCCACGACATGCCTTTGGCGATGCGACCCGCGATTGCCGTTGGGCTGGCCGGGATTTGATCAGTAGCGTCGGCTTTCGAATTTCGTGTAAAGCGATCTTGCACATCTGCGGCCTTGCGGGTCGTCGGCAATGCAAGATAAATTGTAAGGCTACAAAACATTATCGTGATGGATCGCTTGCAAGACAGATCTGAGCCCAGTCCCGGCGGTGCGCTCACCGCGAGCGCCAAGTCGATCTTCCGGCTTCTGGCCGGACGCGGCCCGGCGACCCGTCCGCAGCTCGGCGAGACCCTTGGGCTGTCGCGGCCGACGATGTCGGCGGCGATAGCGGAGCTCGAAGGCGTCGGGCTGGCGACCAAGATCGGCGAGGTCCAGGGGCCTTTGGGGCGCAAGGCGGCGGTCTATCGTCCGGGTCCCGCTTCCGGCCATGTCGTTTCGATCGACGCAGGCTCGACGCATGTGCGGCTGCGGGCATCGACCGTCGACCGAAGGCTGCTGCATAGCCGCGTCTACCGGCTGCCTTCCAGCCAACTCCTGCTCGGCGAGGAGATCAGCCATGCCGTGGCCGACGAACTCGCGGCGACGCTCGCGGAAACCGACGCCGCCTGGGGACCGCTGCGCACGATCGGCATCGCGCTGCCGTCGCGCGTGGTCGGCCCGCAAGGCGACCGCGGCTCGACTAGGCAGGAAGCGATCTTCAGCCGCTTTGAGCCGCCGGCGAATGTGCCTGTGGTGCTGGAAAACAACGTGAACTGCGCGGCGGTTGCCGAGCATTCCAACGGGATTGCCCGTGATTGCGACACATTCGCCTATGTCCAGATCGGCTTGAAGATCGGCATGGGCATCATGCTGGACGGCAAATTGCTGCGCGGGCGCAATGGCGCCGCCGGCGAGATCAGCCACCTGGCATTTCCGATGGGCGACGGCGCGCTGCCGGCGCCGGGCGAGGTCGAACGCTATATGGGCACCGAGGCCTTGATGCGGCGCGTCGCCGACGGCTGGCCTGAGACCGAAGGTCCGCCGCCCGCGGATGCTGCTGATCTCATGGCGCGCGCCGAGGCTGGCAATGGCGCGGCCATCGACCATGTCACGCGGCACGCGAAGGATATCGGCGCCCTCGTCGCAAGCTGCGTCAGCATGGTCGACCCCGGGCTGGTCGTGCTCGGCGGCGGCATGGGCGCCAACCCGATGCTGTTGCCCACCGTGCACGAGGTGGCGAACCGGCTGAGCTATCCGGTCGAGATCCGCACCAGCTCGCTGGGCCAGGATGCGACCGTGCTCGGCATCGAGAAACTCGCCTGCGACAACGCCGTCGACCTGATCCTCGGCGAGGCGCGGAACTAACCCGATCCAGAACATTTTGCGTTCGATGACGATTCCCGTTGCATGCCTGTCAAATTTTGTTAGTCTGCCTAACATAATACGAGCCGGAGCGGGTCCGGCCGAGGGCGTTTTCAATCGGGAGAAGCAAAAATGATCGCATCGACATGTCGCGCGGCCATCCTGGCCGCAAGCGTAAGCCTGTTGGGAGCCGGCGCTGTTTCGGCGCAGGAACTGCAATATTGGGTCTATTCGGATTTCGCGCAGGGTGACGCGCTGAAACTCCAGGAGCAATTCATCTCGGAATTCGAGACCGCCAACCCAGGCGTCAAGATCGTCATCTCCGGGCGCGGCGACGACGACCTTACGTCCGGCCAAGTGGCCGGTGCCGCATCGGGCACGGTGCCTGATGTCTTCATGAACGGCCTGGCGGTCGGCGCGCAGCTCGTCGATGTCGGCGCGCTGGCCAACATCTATCCCGAGTGGATGGCGATGCCGCAGGAGTTCCGCGACCAGTTCGACGCCGATGCCATCAAGAGCTGCTCGCCGAAGCCCGAGACGATGTACTGCATCCCCTATACCGGCTTTGGCGAGATCATGTACCGCAACCTGACTGTCCTCGAGGCCGCAGGCATCGACACCAAGACGCCGCCGGCGACCTGGAAGGAATGGTACGACCAGATGGTCAAGGTGAAGGCGAGCGGCAAGTTCGCCGTTCCCGACCAGACCCAGGTTTTCAACTCGGTCGCCAGCATGTACGCCATCCAGGGCGACAAGGCCAAATGGGGCATCGACTTCGCCAGCAAGAAGACGCTGATCGAGCAGGAGCCGATGGCGCGCACGCTGCAGATGTTCATCGACATGGCGCCGCTGCAGAGCGGCACCAGCCGCAACGACCAGGCGACGAAGGACCTGTTCATCACCAACCAGCTGGCGTTCCACGTGGTCGGTCCATGGGTCAACCCGAGCTACGAGCAGGCGGCCAAGGAATCGGGCCTGAAATACGACTATGTGCTCGTTCCCGGCGGCACCGCCGGCGATCACGGCGGCATCAAGAGCTATGAGATCGTCGGCGTGGCGCCCGGCCCGAACAAGGCGATCGCCTGGAAGTTCGCCGCCTACATCACCGAGAAGAAGCAGATGGCGCGCTGGGCCAAGCTTTTGTCGCGCTACAACGCCAATGCGGCTGCCATGAAGGACCCGGACGTTGCCGCCCTGCCGCTGATCGAGAAATCGGTGGAAGCCGTGAAATACGCGGTCGATGTGATGCCGCCCTATTTCGCCGGCACCGTGCCGAACTGCTACCGCACGGCGATGACCGACATGGCCTCGGCAGCCGCTGACGGTCAATACAAGGCCGAGGACGGCGCCAAGGAATTGATCGCCAACCTCAACGAGTGCCTGCAGAAGTAACCTGGAAACCCAGCGGCCGGCGAGACCATCCGCCGGCCGCGCTTTTTTTGGCCACGCCATGAACCCGACCAGACATCTGCCGCATTACGCGATGATCCTGCCCTTCGCGGTTCTGTTCGCGGCGTTTTTCCTCTACCCGATCGTCAGCGGGTTCTATTACAGCTTCCATGACTGGAACGCCGCGACGGCGCCGCGCTTCGTCGGCCTGGCCAACTACCAGTCGGTGCTATCCTCGCGCGATTTCGCGCGCGCCATGACCAACCTCTTCAACTACATCGTCATCACCGTGCCGCTCGGCATCGCCGTGGCCTTCGGGCTGGCGCTTCTCGTCGACAGTTTCACCGGCGCCTGGGCGAATTTCTTCCGCAGTGTCTTCTTCCTGCCGGTGGTGCTGCCGGCCTTTCTCGCGGCGACTATCTGGCGCTGGATGTACGCACCCAATTTCGGCCTGGTGAACATGGTGCTCGGCTGGTTCGGCGTGGCGTCGGTCAATTTCCTCAACGACACCGGCAAGATGCTCTACGCGCTGATCGCCGTCGACATCTGGGTATCGGCCGGCTTCAACATGGTCATTTTGCTTGCCGGGCTGAAGAACATCCCGCAGGACCTCTACGAGGCGGCGCGGCTCGATGGCGCCAGCCGCATCAACCAGGTGCGCTACATCACCATCCCGATGTTGTCGCCGGTGCTGTTCTTCGTCATCACCTACGGCTTCATCTCGGCGCTGCAGGTGTTCGACGTGCCGTGGCTTTTGACCGGCTCGTCCTTCACCGCCTATGGCGGGCGGCGCAGCGCATTGCTCTTCCCGGTCATGGACATGATGGGCCGCGCCTTCGGCTCGGTGCATTTCGGCGAGGCGACCGCCTACGGCTTCATCCTCACCGCCATCATCATCCTGGTCACCGCCGCGATGTTTGCCCTGCGCCGCTGGAGGACGCCGAAATGAGCGCGTCCGCAGCAAGCAGCACGAACGCAACGACGGGCAGCGCCATGATCGCCGACCTCTGGACATGGCGGATCCTGAAATGGGTCGTCGCCATCTGCGTGGCGATCGTTGCGGTGTTTCCGATCTGGTGGATGATCAATGTGGTGTTTGCCGATCCCGGCGTGCCGGTTTCGATCAACCCGCGGCTTTACCCGACCTCGCTCCATTCGGGCCTTTCGAAGATCTACACGATCCTGGCCGAGACCGAATATCTGCGCGCCTATTTCATCACCATCGCCTATGCGCTGCTGACGATCCTCGGCGTGCTGTTCATCGGCTCGATGGCGGCGTTCGAGTTTGCGCTGTTCGAGTTTCCGGGCAAGCGCGTGCTGTTCGGCATGGTCATGCTGTCGCTGATGGTGCCGACAGTGGTGACCATCATTCCGACCTATTTGCTGGTCGCCGAGCTCGGCTGGCTGAACAGCATGCAAGGGCTTGTGGTGCCGGGGCTGGCGTCGGCCTTCGGCCTGTTCATGCTGGTGCAATTCATGCGCTCCTTGCCGATGGAGATGATCGAGGCGGCGCGGCTCGACGGCGCCAGCCATTTCAAGATCTACTGGTACATCGCACTGCCGCTGTCGAAGAACGCGATGGTGACGCTCGCCATCCTGACCTTCATGCGCACCTGGGGCAATTTCGCCTGGCCGCTGATCGTCGCGCCCAAGCCGGAAGTCTACACGGTCGGCCAGGTCGTCGGCCTCTTCAACGCGCCCTACTCGCACCAGACGGTCGACGTCGTGATGACCGCCAATCTGCTGGCGGTCGTGCCGCCGCTGATCTTCTTCCTAATCTTCCAGCGCAAGATCGTCGAAGGCATCGCCATGTCGGGCACGAAGGGCTGAACGGAAACAAGAATGGCCGATCTCGAAATCAAATCCGTGTCCAAGTCCTTCGGTTCGGTCGAAGTGCTGAAGGACATCAATCTCAAGATCAATTCCGGCGAATTCGTCGTCTTTGTCGGACCATCGGGGTGTGGGAAATCCACGCTGCTTCGGATGATCACCGGGCTCGAGGCTGAGACCTCCGGCGATATCCTCATCGACGGCAAGCGCGTCAACGGCGTCGATCCGGCCAGGCGCGGAACGGCGATGGTGTTCCAGTCCTACGCGCTTTATCCGCATATGACCGTCGCCGAGAATATGGGCTTCGGTCTCAAGATGGCGGGCGAGACCAAGGCAGCGATCCGCGACAAGGTCGAGCAGGCGGCGGCGACGCTGAGGCTCGAGAAACTGCTCGAGCGCAGGCCGGGCCAATTGTCCGGCGGCCAGAAGCAGCGCGTCGCCATCGGCCGCGCCATCGTGCGCAACCCGAAGGTTTTTCTGTTCGACGAGCCGCTCTCCAATCTCGACGCCGAGCTGCGCGTCCAGATGCGCGCCGAGCTGATCGAGCTGCACCGGCGCCTCGGCACGACGATGATCTTCGTGACCCACGATCAGGTAGAGGCGATGACGCTGGCCGACCGCATCGTGGTGATGAACGCCGGGGTGGTCCAGCAATATGGCCGGCCGCTCGACCTCTATGACGACCCCGACAACCGCTTCGTCGGCGGCTTCATCGGCTCGCCGAAAATGAATTTTCTGGAGGCAAGCGTGGCGGAAGCGACGCCCGATCATGTGGTGCTGGATAAGATTGCCGGCAGCGACCGCAGCCTGCGCCTGCCCTTCAGCGGCTTCGACAGGTCCATCAAGCAAGTCGCCATCGGCATCCGTCCGGAGCATGTCAGTCTCGGCGCCGGCGCGGCGGACGAGATTCCGCTGGCGGTGAGCTTTGCCGAGGAACTGGGCGACGTCACCTATGTCCATGGCAAACTGCCGGCCGGCAGCCCGGTCACCATCCGCAGCGACAAAACCCGCTATGGCGGCAAGGAAAGCGGCAACATGGCGCTGGATCCCTCCGGCATTCGCCTGTTCGACCCTGACGGTCGTCGCCTACGGGGAAACGGATCCTGACAGCCATGAGCATTCCCCACGTGGCGCCGCTGGCCCCTGAAGTAGACATCATCGGCATCGACATCGGCGGCACCAAGACGCATCTGCGCCTGCGCAACCGCCTCGGCGAGCGCGATCTCGTGCTGCCGACCAGCGAATGGCGGCACCGGCACTGGGAACGCGACGCCAATGCCTTGATCGCGATCGCCATGGGCTTTGCTGAAGGCGCGCCGCTGGCGGCGATCGGCATCGGCGCGCATGGCTGCGACGACAAAGGCGAATGCGACGCCTTCGAGCACGCCTTCAACCAGGCGACGCCGCTGCCGGTCCGCGTCGTCAACGACGCCGAGCTGATGCCGGCCGCCTTCGGCCTCGAACGACAGATCGGCGTCGTCGCCGGCACCGGCTCGATCGCCGTCTGCCGGACAGCGGAAGGCGAGATGCTGGTTGCCGGCGGCTGGGGCTGGATCATCGGCGATGAAGGCAGCGCCGCGAGCCTGATCCGCGACGCCGCCCGCGCGGTGGCGCTCCATCTCGACCGCGGGCAGTCGGAAGACGAGCCGCTGGTACGACGCCTGTTTAAGGCGCTCGACATTCCTTCGGCCGCCCGCATCGGCAGCCGCCTCGGCAGCCTCGGCGGCGCCAAGGAAGTGGGCAGCCACGCCAGCCTGATCTTCGAGGCGGCTGACGAAGGCTCCGCCCTGGCCGACGGCGTCATCCGGGAGAACGGCCTGGCGCTGGCGGAGTTGACCGGGCGGCTCAAGCTGCGTGGCTCCAAGGCGACAGCAGTCGTGGCCGGCGGAAGCGTGATCGCTTCGCAGCCGAGGCTCTGGAACGCCTTCCGCTCAGGTGTCCTCGATATCTGGGGGCCGGAGATGACCCTGCACCTGCACGAAGGCCCACCGGTCGAAGGCGCGATCGTGCTTGCCGACCGGCTGGCCGCCGAGCACGTCCGCCAATCCTGAAAGCATGATCCCGAAAAGGGGGTACCGGTATTCGGACAAAGATCATGCTGCAACAAGAGATCAATCCAGAAAGGTAAGAGAAATGAGCTATCGTTCGACGGTCGCGCGGCAACCGCAATCACTGGCCGACACGTTGAAAGCCGCGCGCGCCGAACTGATGGGCATGGACCTCAAACCGTTGGCATCGGGCGTCATCGCCGTCACCGGTATCGGCGCGAGCTATGCCGCCGCGGTCGTCGTGGCGGCCGAGCTTGTGCGTCGCGGCAAGCGTGCCTTTGCCGTGCGCTCCGGCGAGATGATGGCAGGCCACGACATCGCCGACACGGTGATCGCGCTTTCGCATCGTGGCCGCAGCGTGGAGACGGTCGAGGCTCTGCGCAAGTTGCCGAAGGCCAGGAGCCTGGCCATCACCAACAATCCCGACAGCCCGCTCGCCAAGGCCGCGACCGCGCATATCCGGCTCGACAACGGCGCTGATGCGACACCGTCGAGCACAGGCTACACGGCGACCTTGCTGGCGGCCGGGCTGGCGGTCGACGCCATCACCGGCGAAAGCAGCGCCGACTGGGACGCCATTGCACCGCTGACGAGGGATGTTCAGCGCCGCGCCACCGAAAAGATGCCGCGCCTGGCCGAACTGTTCCGCGACCGCCGCGCGATCGACTGCGTCGGCGCCGGCGCCGCGATCGGGACCGCCGATGGCGCCTCGCTCCTGTTGCGCGAAGCTGCCCGCCTGCCGGCCTCCGGCTATGAGACCCGCCATTATCTGCATGGCCCGATGGAATCGATGGACGCCACCACCGGCGTTGTGCTTTTCGGCGACGCGCGCGAACTGACGCTGGCGGAAAACCTCGACGCGATCGGCTGCCCGTCGCTGCTGGTCACCAGCGACAGCGGTATCCGTGACACGGGCAAGCTGACGGTCGTGACCGTGCCAGGAAGCGATGACCTGATAATGCGTGGCATCATCGATATCTTCGTGCCCCAGCTGCTGGCGGCCGAACTCTCGGACGCGGCCGGACTGACGGATGTGAAATTCCGCTACAAGCAGTCGGATACGAAGATCACTGAGGATGCGTAGTCAACGCCCACCGCGAGGGCGAAATTTTGACAATGGCCGTGGCCGATGACGGCTATCCTGTAGCCGCCGTGCGATCAGCCGGGATGCTTACAGGATAGCCGATAGATGACCGCCAGAGTGATCGTCCTCGATGCCAAGCCGCTCAGCGCGGGCGATGTCGCCGAGATCGCGCGGCGCAATGCGCGGCTGGTGCTCGGCGAAGAGGCGTTGCGCCGCATTCGCGCCAGCCGCGCTCTCATCGAGCACCTGACCCAGCTCGGCAAGCCGCTCTATGGCGTCACCACCGGGCTCGGCGCTTGTGTCGACACGCCGCTGGCGCGAGCCGACCTGATCGCTTTCCAGCACAGCGTGCCGCTCAGCCATTCGATGGGCGCCGGCCCAGCGCTGCCGACCGAGGCGGTGCGGGCGCTGCTGGTGGCGCGCATCTGCGGCATGGCAGCGGGCGGCACCGGCACGTCGGAAGGCGTGGTCATGGGCCTGATCGCTGCGCTCAACGCCGGCGTCCATCCGGTGATCCCCTCCTGGGGGTCGGTGGGGGCTGCGGACCTCGCGCCGCTCGGCCATCTGGCGAGAGCCCTGGGCGGCGATGGAGAGAGCGAATATCAGGGCAGGATCATGCCCTCGGCCGAGGCGCTCAAGCTCGCCGGGTTGGAATCGCTCGATCTGCGCGAAAAGGACGGTCACGCCATCATCGTCGCCAACAGCCTTTCGACCGGCACCGCATGCCTGGCGCTCGAAGAGGTCGCGTGCCTGATCGACTGGTCGCTGGCGGCGGTCGCGCTCAATTACGAAGCATTCCGCGCCTCGCTCAAGGCGATCGACGAGGATGCGCTGGCGGCGCGGCCGGCGTTCGGCCAGCAAGAGATCGGCGCACGGTTGCGGGCGGAGCTTGCGGGCAGCGGGCTCTGGCGGGAGAATGCCGCCCGACGCCTGCAGGATCCATTGAGTTTCCGTTGCGTGCCGCAAGTCTGGGGCGGGCTGCTCCATGCCTATGAGCAGGCGAAGCTGGCAACCGAGATCGAGCTTGGCCATTCCGGCGACAACCCGGTCATCCTGGCCGAGGCCGAACGGGTCGTCTCCAACGGCAATTTCGACCTGACGGCCTTCACCTTGACCTGGGAACAGCTTGGACAGGCGCTGGCGCACTGCGCCGTCGGCACCGCCAACCGTTCGATGAAATTGATGTCGCCGACGGTGGCGGAACTGCCGCGCTTCCTGTCGGCCCGGGGCGGCAGCCGCCAGGGCTATGCGGAGTTGCAAAAACCGGTCGCCGCGCTCGAAGCGGAGATCCGGCATCTCGCCAATCCGATGTCGCTCAGCCCGCTCGCGATCTCGGACGGCGTCGAGGACCAGTCGTCGATGGCGCCGCGCGTGGTGGCCAAGACCGCCGGCATCATCGAACGCCTGCGCTACATAGTTGCGATGGAACTGATCTTCGCGGCCACAGGCGTCGAGCTGCGTGGCGTGCTGGACAGCATGGGCGAAGGGCCGCGACGCTCTTACGCCGCAGTGCGCGCGCTGGTCGCGCCGCTCGACGACGACCGCGAAATGAGCGGCGACATGGCGCGGGTGGCGCGGCTGGTGGCGGGGCCGCGCGGCTGATCCCGTTCGGCGGCTCGCGCCCGAGCTCGCGTTCGGGTCTACAGTTTTGCGGCAAAACTTTACGCATGCAATAAATTCTCTCGACGCGTTGAAACTTGCGGGGCTTCCTGTAAAGTTTCAACTTGCAGTCGCGCGCCGGTGCGCCGTAAGGAAGATGCCGGGGCAGCGCATGGAACGGACCAAAATCCATGCCGCGAGGGTTTTAATGGCGATGACGCACAAGACGATGGAGGATTTCGCCCGTTCCTGCGGCGTCTCCAGGCCGACCCTTTCGAAGTATTTCGACGATCCGACCAGCGTCAAGCCGGCAACCAGAAAGCGCATCGAAGAGGCGTTGCGCTTGTCGGATTACCAGCCGAACCTCTTTGCGCGCAACCTCAACCGCAAGCGCACGCGCTCGATCGGCATCGTCGTGCCGACGGTGACCGATCCGTTCTACTCGGAGATGGTCAGCCGCATCGAGCTCAGGCTGCGCGACGAAGGCTATTGGCCGATCGTCATCTCCTCGCATGGCTCGACCGAGCTCGAGATCGAAGCGACGCGAACCATCCTGTCGCTGAAAGTCTCCGGCGCGTTGGTCGCGCCCCTTGGGCGTCGATCCGACCAGCGCACGCTGGAGAAGCTGACGCAGGCGATACCGATCGTCTATTTCGACACCTTCCTCGAAGGCGACACGCCCTTCGTCGGCAACAACAACGCCAAGAGCGTGGCGACCATCGTCGAGTATCTCTGCCGCTCGGGCGACGCGCCGGTCTACTTCGACATCCCGCATGTCAACCACAATTCGCCTGAGCGATTGGACAGCTACCTGACATTGATGCAGCGGCTCGGGCTTGAGCCGGTCGTGTTTGGCAACATCGACGACTACACCTGGGATTTCGAGCGCATCGGCTACGAGCAGACCGAGAAGATGCTGGCCAATGGCGGCCTGCCGGGCAAGACCATTTTGTGCGCCAACGATCGTCTCGCCTTCGGCGTGATGGCGGCAGCCTTCTCCAAGGGCCTGCGCGTCGGCCGCAAGGCGGATTGCGACCTGCGCGTCGCGGCGCATGACGACCATCCGCTCAGCCGCTACACCTGCCCGGCGCTCACCACCATGGCGCAGGATTTTACCGCCATGGCCGGCCGCAGCGTCGAGACGCTGCTGGCGCTGCTCGACGAGGACGCCGCCGCGGTGACGCCGAAGGTCAGCCTCGACGCCACGTTGATGATGCGCCAGTCGGCCTGAGCGTTTGTTTTGACGCAATTTCGGGCGGAAGGCTACGGCGAATACGCCGAGCCTAACCGCTTCACGCTTTTCCTGAAATTGCTCTGGCGAACTTCGGATCGAAGCCGCGCCAGGCCGCAACCGCTGCCTCGACCGCTAGCCGCGATGCCGGGCCGTGGCGTCCCATCGAGACGAAGCCGTGGATCTGCCCTGGCCAGTGCCGGAGTACCACCGGCACACCGTCCGCTCTCAGCCGCCGCGCATAGGCCTCGCCCTCGTCCGCGAGGATGTCGTGGCCGGCGATGGCGATGAAGGCTGGTGCGGCCCCGGCAAGGCTCTCGGCCCTGAGCGGCGAGACACGCCAGTCCTCGATATCAGCCGCATCGCGCACATAGTGATCGCGAAACCAGGCCATGGTCGAGGCGGTCAGGCCGAAGCCTTCGCCGAAGTGGCGATAGCTGTCGGCAGTCTGGGCAGCATCGGTGTTCGGATAAAACAATAGCTGCGCGGTCAGCGAGTTCTTGTCACTGCGCGCAAGCAGCGCCAGCACGGCGGCAAGGTTGCCGCCGGCGCTGTCGCCGGCGACGGCGATGCGGCCGGCATCGATGCCGAGCACGCCGCCTGTATCGCGCAGGAAGGCGAGCGCAGCCTGGCAATCCTCGACCGCCGCAGGAAATTTATGCTCGGGCGCCAGCCGGTAGTCGGGCGCGGCGACGACGCAGGGCGCGCTGTTGGCGAACCAGCGGCAGATCTCGTCATGCGAGTCCAGATTGCCGATCACCCAGCCGCCACCATGCAGATAGAGCAGCGCCGGCGCATTGGTCGCGGACGCATCCTGGCCGCGATAGAGACGAAGCCGCAGCGGTCCGCCCGGGCCGGCGATGGTGCATTCGCTGACGGAACCGACAGGCTCACGCTCGCCCTGCAAATCGGGCAAGCCGCGCTCATAGGCGCGCCGCGCCTCCTCCGGTGTGCCGGCCTCGAAGGGCGACTGATGCGCCTGCCGGCCGAGTTCGAGCACATGTTGCGCCTGCGGATCGAGCGGGGACGACATTGGGGCGCGCTCAGGCAAGCAGGCTCGCCGCCTCGTCCTCGCCGAGAAGCGGCGGCTGGTCGACGGTGCCGACGACCGCGACCGAATTGCGGCTTTCGCCGGAAGCCAGGATCGCCTCCATGATCTCCAGCACATGCAGCGCCAGTTCCCCGGACGCACGCGGCTTCCGGCCCTCGACAAGCGATCGCGCCAGGTCGGCGACACCGAGCATGCGGTAGTTGGCGCGGTCAGGCGCCGCATAGGGCCAGTTGCGCGCGCCGTAGAGCTCGCTTTCGCTCAGGAAATACTTCCAGTCGGCGCCACGCTCGGAGAGCGAGACCGTACCGCCGAACGTGTCGGGATCGGGCAGCCTGAGCGAGCCTTCGGTGCCGTGCAATTCGATCGGGTGGTTGGAATGCCTGAAGACATCCCAGGACGCGCCGAACGTGACGGTAGCGCCGGAACGGAATTCGAGCAGCGACAGGATGTTGGTCGGCGTGCCGACTTTGAAGCTGGTGTTCTTGTAAAGGCCTTCGGCGGTGATCAGCCGTTCTTCCTGGCCGCGCGTCGCCATCGCCATGACGCGGGCGACCGGGCCGAGCAGGTTGACCAGCATGGTCAGATAATAAGGCCCCATGTCGAAGACCGGGCCGCCGCCCGGCTGATAGTAGAATTGCGGGTTCGGATGCCAGTGCTCCATGCCGCGCCCCATCATGAAAGCGGTGCCGGTGACCGCGCGGCCGATGGCGCCTTCATTCATAAGACGGCGGGCGCGACGTCCGGCGGCGCCGAGGAAGGTGTCCGGCGCCGAGCCGAGCGCAAGCCCGCGCCTGGCGGCCTCGGTAACCAGGCGGCGGCCGTCGCCGGCCGAGGTCGCGAGCGGCTTTTCGGTGAAGACATGCTTTCCCGCCGAGAGCGCCGAAAACGAAACATCGAAATGCGCCGCCGGGATGGTGAGGTTAAGGACGAGATCGATTTCCGGATCGGCCAACAGCGCATCGACCGACAGCGGCCGGATGCCATATTCCTTGGCGCGCAAGGCTGCCATGTCGGCGGAAATGTCGGCGCAGGCGCGCAGTTCGACGCCGCTGAAAAGCGCTGCGTTACGAAGGTAGGTCATCGAAATATTGCCGCAGCCGACGACACCGATGCCGAGCTTCGCCCCTGATTTTACCTGCATTTTTACTGACCTCCCAAAGCGGCAATATGTGCGCCCGGCTTCCTCCAGAAGCGGCGAGCGATTTTTCGAGATTCGCTATACAGCATTTTAATTCTTGACGCGCGTAAAATTTTTCTAGAGCATACGAACAAGCTGGCGCATCGGGAGGCTTGCCAGCGTTTGGAGGAGAAAAAATGACTGACATGAAAAAACGGCCGATCGCCGAACAGAAGCCTATCGGCCACGTCACGACGATGCCCGTTGGGCACGTCACGACCGCCGACCGCCGGCAGTTTCTCATCGGCGCCGGCATGTTGGGCGCCGCGGCGCTCGGTTCCGGTCTCGGCATCCGCAAGGCGCGTGCGGCATCGCGCGCCGAAATCAGCTTCGCCAGCGCCGCCTTCTTCGGCAAGGAGACCTTCGGCGACCTGATCAGGGTTTTCAACGAATCGCAGGACCGCATCCTGGTCAAGAACATCGAACTGCCCCCGCCGAGCTCCTCGACGGAGGTCTATCAGGGTCTGGTGCAGCAGCTTGCCCGCCGCAGCGGCACGCCCGACGTGTTCAGCCAGGACGTCATCTGGATAGCCGGCTTCGCTGCCGCCGGCTGGGCGCTGGCGCTGGACGAATATTTCCCCGCCGACAAACGCAGCGCCTACTTCACCGGCACGCTCGATGCCTGTACCTATGACGGCAAGCTAACCGCCCTGCCCTGGTTCATGGATTCGGGCATGTTCTATTACCGCAAGGACGTGCTGGAGAAGCATGGCGGCAAGGTGCCTGAAACCTGGGCCGACATGGCGACCCTGGCCGCCGCGGGACAGAAGGCCGGCGACGTCGATTTCGGCTATCTTTGGCAAGGCAAGCAGGCCGAAGTGCTGGTCTGCGACGCCGTCGAGATCATCACCTCCAACAATGGCGCGATCCTGGCGCCCGACGGCAAGTCCTCGGTGATCAACCAGAAGGGCGCGGTGGAAGCCATCCAGTTCCTGCACGACACCATCGCCACCACCAAGATCAGCCCGCAGGATGTGCTGTCCTGGGACGAGGAGCCGTCGCGCCAGCCCTTCACCTCGGGCAAGGCGATGTTCATGCGCAACTGGTCCTATGTCTATCCGATCGCGCAGGACGCCAAGGCTTCGCAAGTGGTGGACAAGGTCGGCGTAGCGCCGCTGCCGGCTTTCTCCGGCGGAAAGAGCTCGGCCTGCCTCGGTGGTTACCAGCTCGGCGTCAACGCCAATTCGAAGCAGCGCGAGGCGGCGATCGAACTGCTCACCTGGCTGTCGTCGACCGAGACCCAGCATCGCATTGCGCTGAACTTCGGCCTGGCGCCGACCCGGCCGGCCTTGTTCCAGGACGCGCAGATCAAGAAGGAACAGCCGTTCATGGCGAGCCTGGAAAAAGTGTTCACCGGCGCCACCGCGCGGCCGAAGACGCCGCAATACGCCAAGGTGACGCTGGCGCTGCAGTCCGGCATCTCGAAGGCGCTGGTTTCCGGCAATGTCCAGGCCGAGATGGACGCGCTCGCCGACCAGATCACCAAGGTCGTCGCCTGACCATGACCGCGGCCGCCACCGTTCCAGGCGCTGGCCGGCCGCAGCGGTTCGGCAAGACCTTGCCCAGCGGGCTCTGGGCCTTGCTGCTTCTGGCGCCAGCCTTCGTTTCGCTGGCGTCGGTCTCCTTCTACCCGATCCTCAACGGTCTCTATCTCTCTTTAACCAACACCTCGCTGATCACGCAGGACCAGGACTTCACCGGCTTCGCCAATTACACGCAGCTTTGGGGCGACGCGCAGTTCTGGAATGCCTGGTGGCACACGATGTGGTTCACCTTCGCCTCCACCACATTGGAGACGGTGATCGGGCTTGGCATGGCACTGATCCTGTTCGAGGCGTTCAAGGGCCGCGGCCTGGTCCGCGCGGCGATGCTGGTGCCATGGGCGATGCCCACCGTCGTCACCTCGAAAATGTTCGGCTGGCTGTTCGACGGCCAGAACGGCATCATCAACTACATGCTTCTGCATCTCGGCCTGATCGACCAGAACATCAACTGGTACGGTTCGACCAGCACGGCGATGACCACCATCATCATCGCCGATGTCTGGAAGACGACGCCGTTCATGGCACTGTTGCTGCTCACCGGACTGCAGACCATCCCGAACTCGCTGATCGAGGCAGCGCGCATGGACGGCGCCAAGGGCTGGATCACCTTCTGGTACATCCGCCTGCCGCTTCTGATGCCGACGCTTTTGATCGCTGGCCTGTTTCGCGCGCTCGACGCCTTCCGCGTCTTCGACCTGGTCTATGTGCTGACCGGCGGCGGCCCGGCCGATTCCACCGAGACACTGTCGACGCTGTCCTACAAGGTGCTGTTTTCGACCTTGCAGTTCGGCTACGGCTCCGCCGTCTCCACCGCGATGTTCATCACCGAAGGCCTCATCGCGCTGGTCTTCGTCGCCTTGCTCATCCGGCAGATCAGGAGGGCGCAATGAACGACACGCGCTCGCCGCTGCAGAGTTTCTTGATCTATCTCGGCGCCTTCCTGATCCTGGTCTGGTCGGGCGGCCCGTTCATCTGGCAGTTCTCGACCTCCTTCCAGCTCGACAAGGCGCTGACCTCGGGCGCGCCGTCGCTGATCCCGCATCCCTTCACGCTCGAGCACTACTACAACGCCTTCGTCGAGAAAGAGCTGCACCGTTATGTCTGGAACTCGCTGGTGGTCGCGCTGGCGACGACCTTGCTCTGCTTGATCGTCGGCTCGCTCGCCGCCTTCGCGCTGTCGAGGCTCAACGTCAAAGGACGCTTCGGCATCTTGGTGGTCATCCTGTCGGTATCGATGTTCCCGCAGATCGCGCTGGTCGGGCCGCTCTATCTGCTGGCGACCAATCTCGGCCTGCTCGACACCTATACGGCGCTGATCATCACCTATCTGGCGCTCGGCCTGCCTTTGGTGACCTGGGTGCTGTTCGGCTATTTCGAGACGCTGCCACGCGAGATCGACGAGGCCGCGCGCATGGACGGGGTTTCGATCCCGGGCTTGCTCTGGCACATCATCCTGCCGATGTCGCTGCCCAGCCTGGTGACCACCGGCCTGCTTGCCTTCATCAGCGCCTGGAACGAATTCCTGTTCGCGCTCGCCTTCACCTCCAACATCGACCGCCAGACGATCCCCGTCGGCATCGCCAACTTCACCAACCTCTATTACGTGCCCTGGGGCGATATCGCCGCGGCCTCGGCCGTCGTCACCGTGCCGCTGATCGTGCTGGTGCTGTTCTTCCAGCGCCACATCATCGAAGGCCTGACCCAAGGTGGCGTCAAGGAATGAGCCGTATCAAGGACATGAAAGAATGATCGTGAAAGACCTCAAAGTCGGCTGCCAGACCTTCACCTGGGAAATGCTGGGCGACCGCTTCACCGGCGGCCCTGACGATCTGCTGAAGGCGATCGCCGATGGCGGCTATGCCGGTATCGAGATCACCGACACGATGATCGGCCGCTATGCCGACCGGCCGTCCGAGTTCGCCGTGGCGTTGAAGTCGTCCGGCCTGACGCTGGTTTCTTTCGCCTTCGGCTCGAAGAGCGGTTTCACCTTGAAGGAGAAGATCGGCGAGGACCTCGAAGCCGCGCGGCGCTGGATCGAGTTCGCCGCCGCCTTCCCGGGCGCACTGGTCTCGATGGGCTCGGCGACCGTGGTGTCCGACGGACCGCGCGACGACAAGTTCGCCGTCGCCGCCGAGGTCTACAACAAAGCGGGGGAACTTGGCCGCAAGGCCGGCGTCCAGGTCGCCGTGCATCCGAGCTCGCATCACAACACGCTGCTCTTCGACCGCGCCGACTATGACCGCATCTTCGGGCTGCTCGACGCCTCGCTGGTCGGCTGGGTGCCGGATACCGGTCATATCTTGCGTGGCCAGCAGGACATGGCCGATACGCTCACTACCTATCGCGACCGCATCCGCTATGTGCATATCAAGGATGTCGATGCGAGCGGCACCTGGACGATGCTCGGCAAGGGCATCTGCGACACGGGCAAGGTGATCGAGATCGCAAGCGCCGCGCCCAACTTCAGCGGCTGGCTGGTGCTGGAGGAGGAATCCGAAACCGCCGCCGCCGATCCCGCCGGCGCGGTCAAAACCAACCGCCAGACCATGCGCGGCTACGGAGCCTGACGATGATCCGCAAGCAAGACCGTCGCCTGCGTGTCGGTGTTCTGGGCTGCGGCCCGATCGCGCAGTTCGCGCATCTGGAATCCTGCGCGAAAGCGGCCAATGCCGACCTCTACGCGATCTGCGATGCCGCGCCCGATCTGCTGGCGCGCATGGGCGCGACCTATGAGCCGCAGAAGATATATGGCGACTATGACCAGATGCTCGCCGATCCCGCGCTCGAGGCGGTGATCGTCGCTACCTCCGATGCCTACCACGTGCCGATGTCGATCAAGGCGCTGGAAGCCGGCAAGCATGTGCTGTGCGAAAAGCCGATCGGCGTCTCGGTCGAGGAAGGCGAGAAGCTGGCCGAGGCCGTCAAGCGCTCCGGCAAGGTGCTGCAGGTCGGGCATATGAAGCGCTTCGATCCGGCGCTGGAAGCGGCGCGCGATTTCGTCCGCGACGAGATGGGCGAGATCCTGGCGCTGAAGGCCTGGTATTGCGATTCCACGCACCGCTACACCAACACCGACGCCGTGCAGCCATTGCCGGTTACCAGCAAACTGGCAAGGAAGCCGACGGGCAATCCAAAAGCGGATTTGCGGCAATATTTCATGCTGGCGCATGGCTCGCATCTGGTCGACACGGCGCGCTTTCTGTGCGGCGAGGTCACCGCCGTCCGTGCCCGCCTGCATGAAAAATTCGGCGCCTATTGCTGGTTTGTCGAAACCGAGTTCGCCAATGGCGCGCTCGGCCATCTCGATCTCACCGTCGCCGTGCGCATGGACTGGCACGAAGGGTTCCAGCTCTATGGCGAGAACGGCTCGGTGATCGCCAAGACCTTCAACCCCTGGTATTTCCGCGCCAGCGAGGTCGACATTTTCCACGAGAAGGATGCTACGGCGCGAAAACCGCTCGGCGCCGATGGTCATTTCTTCCGACGCCAATTGGAAGGCCTCGCCGACACCGTGCTCGACGGCAAGCCGCAGCGCGGCGCCACCGTCGAGGATGGACTTGCCTCGATCCGCGCCATGGTGGCGATCGCCCGTTCGGTCGAACGCGGCGAGCGTGTCGAGCTCGCCGGCGTGAGCGGAGCGGTCTGATGCAGATCGGGGTGTTCGCCAAGACCTTTCCGGGCAGCGAGCCGGCCGGCGTTTTGGCCGCCGTGCGCGACACGGGCTTTGCGGTCACCCAGTTCAACCTCGCCTGCGCCGGCTTGCCGTCGATGCCGGATGCGGTTCCGGACGAGGCGATCCGCGCCATCGATGCCGCAGGCAAGGCTTCCGGCGTCGGCCTCATCGCCCTGTCCGGCACCTACAACATGGCGCATCCCGACCAAGCCGTGCGCGACGACGGGTTGCGGCGGCTTGCGGTGATCATCGAGACCGCGGCCAGGCTTTCGATCCCGCTGGTCACGCTCTGCACCGGAACGCGCAACGCCGAGGACCAGTGGGCGCACCATCCCGACAACGGCGACCCATCGGCCTGGGCCGACATGGCGCGCGAGATGGAGAAGGCGTTGCTGCTCGCCGAGCGCCATGGCGTCGATCTCGGCATCGAGCCGGAACAGGCCAACATCGTGACCTGTGCCGACGACGCGATGCGGCTGATCGGCGAGATGGGCTCGAGGCGGCTGCGCATCGTGCTCGACCCGGCCAACCTCTTTGAACAGGCCAATCATGACGAAGCGCGTGCCATCGTCGCCGCGGCCGTCGAACGCACCGCGGGCCATGTTTCGCTCGCCCACGCGAAAGACCGTTTCGCCGACGGCCGCTTCACTACCGCCGGACAAGGCGTGGTCGACTTCGCCGACTTCATCGCCCGGCTGAAGACAAGCGGCTTCGACGGACCGCTGGTCACGCATGGGCTCTCGGCCCAAGAGGCGCCAGGCGTCGCGCGTTTCCTCAAGGAGTTCGTGTGATGGCGACGCTGCTGCGCGACGGCGCCACGCTGCTGGTCAGCGATACGGGCAAAGGTCTCCCAGTCGTCTTCCAGCATGGGCTGGGCGGCGGCGAGGCGCAGATCGTGCAGACCTTCCCGGCCGGCTTCCGGCGCATCACGCTGGAATGCCGCGGCCATGGCGGATCCGGGCTTGGCGACCGGCGGCCATTTTCCTTTGAGATGTTCGCCGACGATGTTCTGGCCGCCGCCGACCAGGCCGGCCTCGACCGTTTCATTGTCGGCGGGGTCTCGATGGGCGCGGCGATCGCGCTGCGGCTCGCCTGCCGCCATCCCCGGCGCGTTGCGGGCCTCATCCTGGTCAGACCGGCATGGACGTTTTCGCCAGCGCCGCCGAACTTGCAGCCAATCTCCGAGGTCGCCGGACTCATCCTGGAGCATGCGGCGGATAAGGGACGCTCGCTTTTTGCACAGTCCGATACCGCCATAAGGCTCTATCGCGAGGCGCCCGACAATCTCGCCTCGCTGCTTAGCTATTTCGATCGTCCCGATGCCAGGACATTCGCTCAGGTGCTTGCCAACATCGCCAGCGATGGGCCCGGTGTTTCCGAACGCGACGCGGCCGCGCTTGAAGTCCCCACGCTGATCCTGGGCAACGCGGTCGATGCCCTGCACCCGCTATCGGCTGGCTATGCGTTGGCCGCGGCAATTCCCAACGCGATTTTCGCCGAGATCACGCCGAAGGCGGCCGACAGCCAAAGGCATTTCAGCGAGCTGCATACGCAGATCGCGAGCTTTCTTCAGCCTCAATCAAAAGTCCGGAGCCTCATTGCGTCATGACCAGCAAACCCCTCTCCGGCCCCGCCGCCATCGCTGCCCTGCCGCGCGACCGCCTGCTCGGCGAGTTCTCGCTGTGGTCGGCGGATCTCGCCAATATGGAGCGCGACCTGAAGCGCATCGAAACGCATGCCGACCTTCACCATATCGACGTGGCGGATGCCCGCTTCACGCCGGGCTTCCTGTTCTTCCCTGACCTGGTGGCGCGGATCGCCAAACTCACGGCCAGGCCGATCCATGTGCACCTGATGGTCGAGGCCGAAATCGTCGAGGCGCAGACGCGTCAGTTCATCGAAGCCGGCGCCGACCTGATCACCATCCACGCCGAGAACGGCGAGGCAGGCCTGCGCGCGGCAAGGCTGGCGCGCGAACTCGGCGCCGAGGCCGGCGTGGTGCTGCGGCTGGAGACGCCGGTCGCGGCCATCGTTCCGTTCCTGCCCGAGGTCGCTTTCGTGACGTTGCTCGGCACCTCGATCGGCGTCAAGGGACAGAGCCTGTCGGAGAAAGCCTGCCCCCGCCTGATCGAAGCGCGCGCGCTGATGCGGCAGGCCGGCCGCGAGGCCGACATCGTGCTTGCCGCCGATGGCGGCATCCGCCACCAGACTGTGCCGCTGCTGCGGGCCGCCGGCGCGGACACGGTGGTGCTCGGCTCGCTCGCCTTCGGCGATCCCGACCTCGCTCGGCGCATGGCGTGGCTGCGCGGGCTGAAGGCAGCCGCCTGATGAGCACGCTTGCGCTAGCCTTTGACCTCGGCGGCACGGAGCTGCGCGGCGCGCTGGTCGAGCGCGGCGGCGAGGTTGTCGCGCGCGTCTCGGAACCGACAATGGCCGGCGCCGGCTCGGAAGCGGTGATCGGCCGGATCATCGCGCTCGCCAACAAACTCCTCGACGACCATCCGCAGGCCAAGGTCGTCGGCATCGGCGCGTGCGCGCCCGGCCCGCTCGATCCCAAGGCCGGCATCGTCATCGGGCCTCCGACGCTGTCGGGCTGGCACAATGTGCCGCTGATCGACATCCTCGGCCGCCAGTTCGGCCTGCCGGTGCGGCTGGAGAACGACGCCAATGCGGCCGCACTCGGCGAATGGCGCTTCGGCGCCGGCCGCGGCACCAGTTCGCTGGTCTTCGTCACCGTGTCGACCGGCATCGGCGGCGGCGTGATCGCCGATGGCCACATCTATCATGGCCGGCGCGGGCTGGCAGCCGAGATCGGCCACATGACGATCACCAGTGAAAGCGATCGCTGCTTCTGCGGCAATGTCGGCTGCTTCGAGGCGGTTGCTTCAGGCACTGCGCTCGGACGGCAGGCGACGCGGCTCGCAGCGCCCGGGGACGGTTCGTTGCTCAGGCGTCTTGCCGGGAATAGCGACGTCTCGGCCCGGCATGTCGTGGAAGCCGCGCGCGCCGGCGATGCGGCCGCCCTGCAACTGATCGAGGCCGAGGCGAAGTGGCTCGGCATCGGCTTCACCAATCTGCTGCATCTCTACTCGCCCGACCTGATCGTGATGGGCGGCGGGCTGTCCAACGGGTTCGACCTTTTGGCGGCGGGGATCAGGGCGACCATCGATCAGCGCGCGATGCACGCCTATCGCGACGTGCCGATCGTGCCGGCCGAGCTTGGCGACCGCGCCGGCCTCGTCGGCGCTGCCAGCCTGATCCTGTGGGAGGGCGAGCCGGGCACGGCGCTTTCGATGGTGCAGAACGAAGAGGCGAAGACCGGCGGACCAGCCGGTGCTAGAGCCGGATGATTTAGGGAGGCAAGCCATGGCTGAGCTCAAGCTGCGCGGCGTGCGCAAATCCTATGGATCGGCGGAGATCATCCGGGGTATCGATCTCGACGTCGCCGACCGCGAATTCGTCGTCTTCGTCGGGCCGTCCGGCTGCGGCAAGTCGACCTTGCTGCGCATGATCGCGGGCCTGGAAAAAATCACCGCAGGCGACCTCACCATCGACGGCGCGCGCGCCAACGACGTCGATCCTTCGGAACGCGGACTTGCCATGGTGTTCCAGTCTTACGCGCTCTACCCGCATATGAGCGTCGCCGACAATATGGGCTTCGCCCTGAAGATCGCCGGCGTGCCGGCCCCGGAGCGCGAGCGCAAGGTGAAGGAAGCGGCCGATGTGCTGCAGCTTGCGCACCTGCTGGAACGGCGGCCGAAGGCGCTGTCGGGCGGCCAGCGCCAGCGCGTCGCCATCGGCCGCGCCATCGTGCGCAACCCGAAAGTGTTCCTGTTCGACGAGCCGCTGTCGAACCTCGACGCGGCATTGCGCGTCTCGATGCGGCTGGAGCTGATGCGGCTGCACGAGCAGCTCAAGGCGACGATGATCTATGTCACCCACGACCAGATCGAGGCCATGACCATGGCCGACAAGATCGTGGTGCTGAATGCCGGCAGCATCGAACAGGTCGGCTCGCCGCTCGATCTCTACAACCGCCCTGCCAACATTTTCGTTGCCGGCTTCATCGGCTCGCCGAAGATGAACCTGATCAAGGTGAAGGCGACCGCGGCTGCAAGCGACGGCGTCGGGGTAAGCCTGCCCGGCGGCAAGTCACTCACGGTGCCTGTGGCGGCTGGCGGCATCAAGCCCGGCGACGAGCTGCTGCTCGGCATGCGGCCGGAGCATCTGAAGATCGCGCCCGACGGCCTGCTCAAGGGACAGGCAGCACTCGCCGAACGGCTCGGCAGCCTGACCATCTTCCATGTCGAGGTGACGCCGGAGGTTTCGCTGGTGGTGCAGGCCGAAGGCGGCGACGCCACGCCGCTGCACGCGCCGATCGCGCTCGATATAGCGCCATCGGCCTGCCATCTGTTCAATGCCGTCGGGCAGGCGCTGGCGCCGCTTCAGCGGACCTCAGTTTAGTCCGCCTCGACTTGCTCAGGCCCGCTTCGGGATTTCCCTGTTCTCGAGCAGCAGCGTCAGCCCCATGGCGACGAAATAGAGCGCCGCAACCCAGAGGAACATGACGTTGAAGCCGCTGGAATAGTGATCGAGCACCACCGCGCGGATCGCGGCCGGCAGGCTCGCGGCGATGTGCGGGGTGAGCCCGTTCAGCCCTTGCGGCAGCAAAGCGGCTGCGTCGGCGGGAAGCTTTGCCGTCTGCCGGTTCAAGGCCCAGATCATCACCGCGCCGTTCAGCGCCAGGCCGAGCGACGCGCCGAGCGTCCGCGCCTGGGTGATCAGCGAGGTCACCGCGCCGATGTCCTGCAGCGGTGCTGCCGCCTGGATCGCCACGATCAGCACCTGGAACTGCAGGCCCATGCTGACGCCAAATGTAGCCATCATCGCCGCCAGCACCCAGATCGGCGTGTGCTGGTTGGTGAAGACAAAGCCTATCATCAGCAGGCCGCCAATAGCCATCGCCACCACCGGCATCCATTTGTAGCGTCCAGTCGCGGCAATCACCCGCCCGGCAACGATCGAGATGACCATCGACGTCAGCGACGTCGGCAGAAACAGGAAGCCGACTTCGGCGGGACTGAGACCCGTCAACGTCTGCATGTAGAGGGCGAAATAGAAGAACATGCCCAGCGTCACCGTGCCGGCGACCAGCGACACGCCCGAGACGATGCTGACCGTGGAATTGCCGAACAGCCGCAACGGCACGATCGGCTCGTCGGCCCGCCGTTCGACCATGATGAACAAGGCGATGGCGACCAGCGCGAGAACCGGCAGCGCGAAGGTGAAGAGGTCCGGCCCGGACGGGTCGAGCACATGATAGCCCCAATAGACGATGGCCGTCGTGCCGATGGCGAGCAGCGCGCCGCCCAGATAATCGACATGATGCTTCTTCTCGTTGAAGCGGCTGCGCATGGCGAACGCCAGCACCGCTATCACGACAATGCCGATCGGCAGATTGACCAGGAATACCCAGCGCCAGCCGAACAGGCTGGTGATGTAGCCGCCAGCCAGCGGGCCGAGCACCGACGACAGCGCGAACACCGCCGAGCTGTAACCCTGGTACTTGGCGCGGTCGCGCGGCGAAAACAACTCGCCGATCATGGCGAAGGCCGAGACCATCAAGCCGCCGCCGCCAATGCCTTGGAGCACGCGCGCGGCAATCAGGCTCTCCATCGACCATGCCATGCCGCAGACCAGCGAACCGAGCAGGAACAGGCCGATCGCCGTCAGCACGACGTTCTTGCGGCCATACATGTCGCCGAGCTTGCCGTAGAATGGCGAGACTGCGGCGGTCGAGAGCAGATAGGCGGCGCCCACCCAGCCGAACAGATGCAGATTGCCGAGTTCACCGGCAATGGTCGGCAAGGAGGTGACGACGATCTGCATGTCGATGGTGGCCATGAACATGGCGATCAGCGCGCCGCAATAGACGATCAATGTCGTCAGGTCGGGGCTGGCTTCGGCTTGCGCGGGCGGCGCATCTGGGAGGGTCGAGTCGAGAGTCATTGGGTGTCTCCGTAGACTGGACGCGGCTTATGTGCCGGCAGCAGATATATGTCAACATCAAATATATGCTATCGGCACATAATTGACATCCGCACATATTTTTGCTAGCGCGCCATGGTATGAGCAACAACGATGCCGTGGCGGACAAGCCCGACCGATTTTCAGCCCTGTGCCAGACGCACGGTGACCAGGACCTCGCGGATCTGGCGCGCAGCAACGGCCTGTCAGAAGCGGCGGCCGAGGCCGTCGCCGCCATCGATGCGGTGATGAACAAGGTGCGCCGCTCTGTACAGCGCCGGGATTTCGGTCGTTTGATCCTGGAGCGCATCGATCCCTCGCTGGAAGTGAGCCACCTCGATGCGATTGTCGCGCTCAGCGCGTTCGCCAGCGACACGCCGCAGGACGAGGTGACGGTCGGCATCATCGCCGAGCGCATGGGAATCGACCCGTCGCGCGCCAGCCGCATCTCGGCCGATCTCGTCGAGCGCGGCTACGCTTTCCGCGTCGCCTCGCAACTCGATGCAAGGCGCATTTGCCTCAAGCTCACCGCCAAGAGCGAGCGCCTGGTGACGGCGGTGCGCCAGACCAAATGGCGGATTTTCGCTGGTGCATTGGCGCAGTGGGATCAGCAGGACCTGGTGACGTTCGCCACCTTGCTGGAGCGCTTCGCCGGTTGGGCGATCGACGATGCGGGGATGCGCAAAGCGGCGGATGCCGTCAAGCAGATGATGGACGAGATGGAACCGTCGCTACCCGAGGCCAAATAGGCGGCACAGCCGCAAGCCCAGCTCTGTCCGAACGCGACATCTCCTAATTCTATTGGCGGGTCAACTGTAGCCGTCGTCGCGCTCGCCAATCTGCTGCGATCGCCCATTCCTGTCGTGTTCCAGCGCATAAAATCCACTGCGCTCTATTTTAATTATTGACGTACGTAAAATTTTTCTAAACCATGCGGAAATGCTGGTGAGGCATAGACCAGCGCTCTGGGAGGAGCAAATGCCTGACACGGAAGAGACCCGCACCGGGCGCGCGTTGCGCGTACCAGCCGGTCATCGTTTCCCCGACGCAAGCGCCGGGGTCGCTTGTGTTCCGTCAGCGTTGCCGTTCGCAGAACAAGGAGCCGACAACCAAAAATCCGGAGGAGGAATAAATATGCGCATGTTCAATCGCCTGGCGCTCGGCGCCGGCCTACTGGCAACGACGCTTGCCCTACCCGCCCATGCCGAGGACGCCGCCAAGGTCGCGGCGATCGTCAAGGGCCTCGACAATCCGTTCTTCCAGACCATGCAGAAAGGCATCGAGGAGCAGGCCGAGGCGGACGGCGTCGGCGTCACCGTGCAGGCCGCCGCTAATATGGGCGACGCGACGGGACAGGCCGACAAGCTGACCGCCATGGCGCTGCAGGATTACGATTGCTACCTGGTCAATCCGATCAGCGTCTCCAATTTGGTGCAGGCGCTGGTGCCGGTCGCCCAGAAGAAGAAGCCGATCGTCAACATCGACTCGACCATCGATGCCGAGCAGGCCAAGGCTGCCGGCTTCACTGTGTCGACCTATATCGGCACCGACAATGTCGCGGCCGGCGCACTCGCCGGCGAGGAGATGCTGAAGCTGGTGCCGAACGGCTCCAAGGTCGCGCTGATCGCCGGCATCGTCGGCGATGTCGGCTCCAACGCCCGCATCAAGGGCTTCAAGCAGGCCGTCGAAGGCAAGCTCGACGTGGTGGTGATGGTGAGCGCCGACTGGGATCGCGAGAAGGCGCTGACGGCAGCGACCGACATCTTGCAGGCGCATCCGGATCTCGCCGGCTTCTTCGCCGCCAACGACATCATGGCGCTCGGCGTCGAGCGCGCGGTCAGGACCTCCGGCAAGGACGTCAAGGTGATCGGCCTCGACGGCATCGTCGACGCGTTGAAATCGGTCGCGGCCGGCGAACTCACCGCCACCGTCGCGCAATACCCCTATGTGGTCGGCGCGATGGGCGTCGAGGCCTGCAAGGCGGCGACGATGGGCAAGGAACTGCCCGCCAACGTGCCGGCGCCGGTGCTGTTGATCAACAAGGACAATGCCGAAGCCTCGCTGAAGAACTTCCCCGCTCCCGGCGGCGACTATCCCGATCCGCTGCGCGAGATGCTGAAGTGAGCCTTCCGACCGACAACGCGCCCGCCAACTCACAGGCGGGCGTGACGGAGGAGAGCCGTTCCTCCCTTGCGGCTCTCCTCCTCGATCCATCCTTCTGGGCCGACTGGGCATCCGTCGTCGGCCTGGTTGGGCTGGTCATCCTGTTCGGCATCACCTCGCCGGTTTTCCTCAGCCTCGCCAATCTGCAGGCCGTGCTGCTCGCCGCCGCGATCCTGGTCGTGCTGTCGATCGGCCAGACCTTCGTCGTGGCGACCTCGGGCATTGATCTTTCGCTTGCCGCCGCCGTCATGCTGGGCGCCGTCATCCTCGGCCTCCTCGACGCCGCCGGTTGGGGTATCTTCGCCGCCTGCGTGGCGGCGGTGCTCGCAACCAGCGCCATCGGCCTCGTCAACGGGGTGCTGATCACCGCGGGCCGAATCCCCGATTTCGTGGTGACGCTGGGCACGCTTTCGGGCATCACCGGTCTTGGCCTGATCATTTCCGGCGGCGAGCCCACCATGGTCGGCTCGACCTTTCTGCTCAAGCTCGCTTCGGGCAAGTTCGGACCGTTCGGCTATCCGGTCTGGGTGGCGATCGCCGCCCTCATCGTCGCCCATGTCGCGCTCTACCACACGCGCTTCGGCGTGCATCTCTTGGCAACCGGCGGCCAGGCCGAGAGCGCCGGCGCGCTCGGCATCCGCACCGACAGGGTGAAGATTGCCGCCTACACGATCTCCGGCTTCTGCGCCGGCATCGCCGCGATCCTCCTGGTGGCACGCATCGGCTCGGCCGAGCCGCAGATCAACACCAGCCTGCTGTTGAATTCGGTCGCAGCCGTGGTGCTGGGCGGCGTCAGCCTGTTCGGCGGCCGCGCCAGCATCCTCGGCCCGGCCATCGGCGCACTGATGCTGACGGCGCTTGTCAACGGGCTGACGCTGCTCAGCGTCTCGGCCTTCTATCAACCGCTTGCCGTCGGCGTCATCGTGGTGCTGGCAGCCCTGATCATGCGGTACCAGAAATGAGCGCGGCCAATCACATCCAACCCTCTGAAGCGATCCTCGCCTGCCAGGGGCTGAGCAAGCATTTCGGCGGCATCCGCGCCTTCACCGATGTCGACTTCCAGGCCCGTCGCGGCGAGGTGACCGCGGTGATCGGCGACAACGGCGCCGGCAAGTCGACACTGATCCGCTGCCTGGTCGGGGTGCATCAACCCGACGGCGGGACGATCCATTTCGACGGCCAAGCGCATCCGTTCGCCAATCCCGACGGCGCGCGCAAGGCAGGCATCGAGACCGTGCACCAGAACCTGGCGCTGATCGACGAATTGACGGTGGCGCAGAACCTTTTCCTCAACCGCGAGATCGTGCGCCGCATCGGACCGTTCGCGCTGCTCGACCGCAAGGCGATGAAGAACCAGGCGCGCGTCATGCTGTCGCGCCTGTCGATCAACATGCCGTCGGTCAGCCAGCGCGTGCGGCGGCTGTCGGGAGGACAGCGGCAGGCGATCTCGATCTGCCGGGCCGCCGGCTCCGGCGCCAAGCTGGTGGTGATGGACGAGCCGACCGCCGCGCTCGGCGTGCAGGAGACCGCCAATGTCGAGGCGCTGATCCGACGCTTACGCGAGCAAGGCGTTTCTATCATCCTGATCAGCCACAATTTCGATCAGGTACGGCGCCTCAGCGACCAGATCTGGGTGATGCGCGCCGGCAAGATGGTGGCGACGGTGCGTGCGTCCGAGACCAGCGGCAACGAATTGGTGGCGCTGGTGACGGGGGCGGCATGATCCGTTGCATGTCTCCCAAAAGTGTCCAGCGGTTTTGGGCCAAAGACATCCATCAAGACAACAATGAAGGGAGTGTGCCGTGGCGCTGATCCGTATCGGGCTTGTGGGTCTAGGAGAGGTCGCGCAGTCGATCCATCTGCCGGTGCTGGCCGACCAGAGCGACCGTTGGGTGATCGCCGGCGTCCATGATGTTTCGCCAAGCCTGGTGGGCCTCATCACGTCAAAATATGCGACGGCGAAAGCCTATGAGAGCGCGGAGGCGCTGATTGCTTCGCCCGATATCGACGCCGTCTTCGTGCTTTCTTCCGACGACACGCACAGCCGCTTCGTGCGCGCCGCCATCGAAGCCGGAAAGCACATCCTGCTCGAAAAGCCGGCATGCCTGACGGTGCGCGAGATCGATGAATTGCTGGCCTTGAGCAAGGACTACGACAAGACCATCTTTGTCGGCTACATGCGCCGCTACGCGCCGGCCTATCTGGCGGCGCGGCAGGAACTGCCGGCCTATGACGACATCACCCATGTGCGCATCTTCGACCTGATCTCGGAAGGGCGGCATTTTCTCAAGAAGAGCCAGAATGTGCTCTATCCCGCCGACATCGACCCGGCGATTCTTTCGCGCGGCGCCAGCGAGCGTGACGCGCTGATCCGCGAGGTGGTGGGCAAGGACGCGCCCGCCGATCTGGTGCGCGCCTATCGCGGGCTGACGGCGCTTTCCTCGCATCACATCTCGGCCATGCGCGGCCTGCTCGGCGAGCCGAAGCGGGTGGTGGCGGCGCACCGCACCAATGGTGGCGCCAACACCAGCGTCACCTTCGACTACGGCCATTTCGCCTGCCTTTACGCTGCGGTGGTCGACGATCTCGGCCTGTTCGACGCCATGATCGAGGTGCGCTCGAACAGCAAGCGGGTGCGCATCATCTATGAGACGCCCTACATCCGCAGCCTGCCGACGCGGCTGGAGGTGACGGAAGCCGGTCCGCTCGGTCCGGTGACGAAGGCCTTCGGGCCGCTCTATGGCGATGCCTTCTCCAACGAGCTGGAGATTTTCCATCGCCACATCATGGACGGCAGCAGGCCGCTCACCGACCTCGCCGATTCACGCCGCGACCTCGCGCTGATGGCGCAGATCATCGAGCGGATGAAGGAGAGCGGCGGGAGCTGAGAAAACCAAACCTTCCGGCGGCGCTCCACGAGGGCCGCCGCCGGACAAGTCATTCGAACGCTACTGCAATTTCGCCTGCAGCGCGTTGACGTCGTCCGTCGTCATTTCGCCGTCGGTCGTCACCTTGCCGTCGACGATCTTCCACAGCCGGAACGGGCCGGTGATGTCGCCATATTTGTCGAAGGAAACCGGGCCGATGACGCCTTCATAGCGGATCGGCTTGCCGTCCTTGATCAGGCCGAGCGCCTTGGCGAACTCCTCCTTGCCGGCGAAGATCGGCGTGCCGGCCGGATCGACCGCCTTGTACATGGCGTCCTTGATCTTGCCCGGATCTTCCGAACCGGCAATGGCGATGGCAAGGCCGACGATGGCGCCGGCGTCATAGGAACGGTCGGCGGCCGGGTTCGACGGTTCGATACCGGAGAACTCCTTGTAGTTCTTCATGAAATAGTCGGTGGAGGCCGTCGGGCTGGTGCCGGACGACGTGCCATAGGCTTCCTTCAGATAATCGGCGCCGACGGACTCGATGAAGTCGGGGCTGTTCATGCCGTCATTGAGCAAAAACTTCTGCACGCCGCCTTGCGAAATCCAGGTGCGGGCGACCGTGGCGCCGTCGACGGGCGTGCTCACGAGGTAGAGCCCGTCAGGCTCGCCCGCCATCGCCGCGGTGACCTCCGAGGCATAGCTCGACTGCTTCTCATTGTAGGGCGTGTCGGAGACGATGGTGCCGCCGAGCGCTTTGTAGGCGCGCGCGAACTCTGCCACCATGTTGACGCCGAAGTCGTTGTTGACGTGGATGATCGACAGTTTCTTGAAGCCCTTGTCGATGGCGTATTTGGCGGCGGCGACGCCCTGCAGCGCATCCGACGTGATGGTGCGGAAGAAGATGCCATTGGTCTTGCCGTCGCGGCCGAGCGCCGTCAGCGTCGGCGAGGACGACGCCGGCGAGACCTGGACGATCTTGGCCGGTCCGGTGACCGACGTCAGGATCGGGATCGACACCGAGGAAATGATGCCGCCGATGATCACCGGCACCTTCTTGACCTGAACCAGCTGGGTCGCGGCGTCGACCGCGATGTTGCCCTGGCTCTGGCTGTCGCGCGTGTCGGTGGCGAGATCGCAGCCGCGCACGCCGCCGGCGGCGTTGATGTCGCGGAAGGCCATCTCGACAGACTTGGCGCCGGCCTGGCCATATTCGCCCGCAGGACCTGTCAATTCCATGACGAGGCCGACGGTGATCTTGCAGTCGGCCGCGTGGGCGGTGCCGGCCATCGTCACGAGGGCAAGTGCTGTGGTGAGTTGGAGTATTGTCTTTTTCATTGCTGTTCCCCTTTTCGTTACACGACTAAAACTTTGCCTGTTCAGCCTCCCGGCACCTGCAGCCAGGTTTCATGCAGATGCCGCCATTCGACGCCGTTGGGCGCCGATGAACTGGTGGTGAGGACGGCGCTCGACTGGCGGCGGCTGTGCTTGCCCGCGCGCAGCTGCGCCTCGACGTAGAAGACAATGATCGTGTTGGCGCTCTGCCAACCGGGCCGGACGTCCTCGATCGAGATGGCAAAGCCATCGTCGCACGTGGCGCGGCTTGAGCGGACATGGTCGACGACAGCTGCGCGATCGAGCACCTTGCCGTCCGGCGCAACCATGCTGAGGCCATCGCCCATGGCGCGTTCGAAGCGGCTGAAGTCGACCGTGTCGGCACGCGCGGCGACGAACCAGTCGACGAAGAAGCGATGCAGGTCGATGACCTCCGCGCTGGCCTTTGAAAACAGCGTCGTGTCAGTGGCGTTCATACCCGCCCCGCGTTCAGATTGTAGTGCATGATCGAACCGTGGCGACCGTGACGGTCGCGCTCAAGCGTGTAGACGTCACCGTCGAGGCCGGGGCTTTGCGCAATCACGGCGCCGATCGCGGCGCGGTCCTCGGCCGACAGCGCGACGTCCATGATACGGGCATTGGCGAGCGCGTGCGCCTGATTGCGGGCGCCGACGATGACGGCGGCGGCCTGCGGCTGTTCCAGCACCCAGGCGCTGGCGATGGTGGCTATGTCGACGCCGTGGCGATCGGCCACCGCTTTCAACGCCTCGAGCAGCGATTGGAAAAGCGCCCAGCCGCCAAAGTCGTCGATGATCAGCTTGTACTTGACCAGCGAGCGGTTCTCGAGCGGCGCGGACGGCTCGGCCTCGCCCAGCCATCGATCGCTGAGGAAGCCGCCGGCCACCGATCCGTAGCAGAGGAAATGCATGCCATGCTGCTTCGCCAGCGCGGCAAGGTTGCGAGCCGGACGCTGGTCGAGGACGGAATATTGCAATTGCTGGCTGACCAGCGGGATGCCGGCAGCCAGGATTTCGCCGAGACGCTCGGTGTCGAAATTGGTGGTGCCGAGATTGCGCAGCTTGCCCTCGAGCCGCATCTCGTTCAGCCAGCCCATCGCCTCGACATAACGGGGCTGCTCATAATCCCACCAGTGGAACTGGACGAGATCGATGCGTTCGGTTTTCAGCCGCCGCAGCGATTGGTCGACGATGCCCCGGATATAGTCGCGGCTGACGCCGGCCAGCCGTTCAAGGTCGGGCACCAGCTTGGTGTGCACCTTCATCCTGGCGGCAACGTCGAGGCCGCGCTCGTTGGCCAATCGAAGGCGCGCGGCGCCGATCAGCTCCTCGACGCCGGTGTAGATGTCGGCGCAATCGTAGGTGAAGATGCCGGCATTGAAAGTGGCGATCAGGTCGGTCACCGCCTGACTGCGGTCGATGGCGCCGTGCCCGCCGGCGAGCTGCCAGCCGCCGCGGATGACGCGCGAGATGGTGTAGCCGGGGCTGAGCTCGAAGGTCTTGGCGGTCATTCCTGGTCGTTCTCCTTCGGCAGCGGCACGGCCGTGGTCTCGGCATGGCTGAACCGCCGCTTGGCCAGCCTGACGATCCGCAGCCGGCTGGCGCAATTGGGGTCGGGACAGGCGATCTCGGCGTCCGAGGTCATCCAGTCATTGCGGTCGGTCGAGCGCTGCTTTGCCGCGAGAAACGGCAAGACCGAGGCAAGCGAATAGATCGAAAAACTCTGCCCTGCCGGCATCGACAGCATCTCACCCTTGAGCTCGAAATAGTCGCCGGGCTTGGCGCCGCAATAGATCGGCTTGCCCTCGGGGATGACCGCTTCGACGCGAAGATCGAAGAGCTCGAAACTGTCGTCAGCCATGTCAGGCCTCCACCAGGCTGAAGGTGATGTCGCAGGCGCCATTGCGGCGGATCACGCCGCAGGCAGCGGCGAACTGGTCGCGCTGATCGGCTCGCACTTGCGCCACCACGCTGCCGGCCAACCAGCCGATCGGGAACAGAAGCCGCGCGCCCTGCCCGTAGTAGAGGCCGATGTCGAAGATCGCATTGGGATTGCCGCTCCACATGCGCGGCGGCACGTAGGACAACACGATGTCGCCCGGTTGCGGTGTCAAGGTCGCGTTCTCCGCCGGCAATGGCTGGGCGTAGGCTTGGCCCTCGAGATCCGCGGATGGAACCGGACAGGAAATTTCCGGACCCGTCCACATCGCATGGATACCTGGGACGACGCGTGGCGTGGCGAGATACGTCTGGAGAAAGGCTGCATTTTCCGGCGCTTTTTCGGCCAGCAGCAGCGCCGTCACGGAAAGCTTCGAGCGCGGCTCGGTGATGCTGATGGAGGTCATGTCTGGCCTTTTCCTGCGGATTGAAGCTTGTCGCGCAGGAAAGCAAAAGGCCGGCTGATGTCAGCGACCAATGCTTCGCGCGCGGCCTGCGCATCCTGTTTGGCGAGAGCCGCGACGATGCTGCGGTGATAGTGCGCGGTGTCGACCTCGCCGGCGTCGGAAAAGGCGTAGATGGCGACGCGGATGCAAGGTCCGGATTGCAGCCACAGGCTCTCGATCATCGGGATCAGCACGGCCGAGCCGCAGCAGCGATAGATCTCGAAATGGAAGCTCTGGTTGAGCGTCGCCTCGCGGTCGATATCCTTCTTGTGCTTCAAAGCCCGCATCTCGTCCCACTCGCCGAGCATGGCTTCGATGGACGCGATCTGGCGCTGGCTCATGCGGGTGGCGGCAAGCGCGATCGCTTCGCCTTCGATGAGGGAGCGGGCGCGCAAAAGGTCGTCGATACGCTCCAGCGTGATCGGCGGCACGCGCACCGAGCGGTTGGGCAGCGCCTCCAGCGCCTTTTCCGTGATCAGCCGTCCGAGCGCTTCGCGCACCGGCATGGTCGAGGTGACCAGCGCATCGGCCAGGCCACGGATGGTCAGCACCTGGTTCGGCTCGAACAGGCCGCCGATCAGGGCCCGGCGCAACTCGGAATAGACGCGATCCTGCACGGTCTCGCGGCCGACCGGCGTAAGCTGGGCCGCGATCGTTTCGTTGTTTCGTTCGATGGCAGCCTTTTGCATGGCACTCCCGGTCTTGGCCCGTTTTCGGCTTGCGGATGAAATTAAAGCCGAATAGCGTGATCAAAGCAAGTGTGATCACAAATCAAGGAGGCGACGACGATCGTCTTCGGCCAGAGGGTTTGATGAGCGAGGCAGCGGAGCGCCAAGGGCAAGAGACCCGGGCACCGGTTCTGACGGCAAGGAATGTCGTCAGGCGGTTCGGCGGCCTTGTCGCCGTCAATGACGTCTCGTTTGATGTCAGGGCTGGAGAGATTCTCGGCCTGATCGGACCGAATGGCGCCGGCAAGACGACGATGTTCGATCTGCTTGCTGGCAGCATAGTGCCGACCAGCGGCGATATCCTGCTCAACGGCACGCTCGTCTCTGGCGAAGCCGCGCATCTGCGCATCGGCCGAGGTCTTGGCCGCACCTTTCAGATCCCGCGCCCGCTGCCCAATCTGACGCTGATCGAAAACATCATGTTGGCCGCGCAGGGCCAGGCCGGCGAAAAGCTGCTCGCCAATTTCGTCACGCCGTGGCGGGTGGCGGCACAGGAAAAGGCGGCAAGGGCCAAGGCGCTCGACCTTTTGGAACTTGTCACCCTCACCCATCTCGCACATGAGCCGGCGCGCGTGTTGTCCGGCGGCCAGCGCAAATTGCTGGAACTTGCCCGCGTCATGATGGCCGACCCGGCGATCATCCTGCTCGACGAGCCGGCGGCCGGTGTCAACGCGACGCTGCTCGAAGTCATCATCGACCGCATCCGCGACATCAATGCACGCGGCATCACCTTCCTGCTGATCGAGCACAACATCGACATGGTGACGCGGCTCTGCCACCGCGTTCTGGTCATGGCGAGCGGCCAGCTGCTCAGCGAAGGCACGGCCGAAGAGGTCGCCCGCGACCCGCGCGTCATCGAGGCCTATCTCGGAGGCGCGACATGAGCGAGATCGTGCTCGATGTGCGCAACCTGGAAGCCGGCTACGAACCCGGCGTGCCGATCGTGCGCGGCGCCTCGATCAGCGTCAGCAAGGGCGAGATCGTCGTCGTGCTCGGCCCCAACGGCGCCGGCAAGTCTAGCTTCATCAAGGCGATCGCCGGCCTGGTCCCGATCACCGGCGGCGCGGTGCTGCTGGATGGCAAGGACATCACCGCCGCGCCGGCCCACACCATGGTGCGGCTTGGCCTCGCCTTCGTGCCGCAGACCGAGAACATCTTTCCGCTGATGTCGGTCGAGGACAATCTCAAAGTCGCCTGCGGCATCCTCGAACGGCGCGACATCCCTGGCCGCATCGAGGAGATGTATACCGCCTTCCCCGACCTCGTCCGCCAGCGCCGCACCGCCGCCGGCAATCTGTCGGGCGGGCAACGGCAGATGCTTGCCGTCGCCCGCGCCCTGATCGTCCATCCCAAGGTGCTGGTGCTCGACGAACCGTCGGCCGGCCTGTCGCCGAAATTCGTCTCGATGGTGTTCGAGATGCTGGCCGGCATCCGTAAGTCCGGCGTCACCATCCTTCTGGTCGAACAGAACGCCAAGGCGGCGCTGGCCATCGGCGACCGCGCCTATGTGCTGGTCGAGGGCAAGGACCGGCACGAGGGCGTCGCCTCCGAACTCTGGAACGATCCGGTTGTCGCCGAACTCTATCTCGGCCAGCGCCCTTCTCGCGCCGGCAAGGGAGGCTCGGCATGAGCCTGCAATTTATCGTCGACGGGTTGCTCACCGGTTCGATGATCGGCCTCGGCGCCATCGGCGTGACGCTGACCTATTCGATCCTGCGCTTCTCGAATTTTGCCCATGGCGACTTCATGGCCTGGGGCACCTATGCGACGCTCACCGTGGTCAGCGCCATCGGGGCGATGTTCGGCAAAATAGCGCCGATCGCGCCGCTGTCCTTCGGCTGGCCGCTGCTCGTCGCGCTGGTCGTCGGCATGGCGTTCACCGCTCTGCTGGCGCTGCTGCTCGACAAGGTGCTGTTTTCGCGGCTGCGCTCGCAGGGGCAAGCGATCATCGTGGTGATGGCGAGCTTCGGCGCTTCGATGGCGCTCAGGAGCCTGCTCGAATTCACCTTCACTTCGCGACCGACCTATTTCAGCCGGGCGATCCAGATCGCCATGCCGGTCGGTTTCGGCATCCGCATCACGCCTGACCAGATCGCATTGCTGCTGCTGACCGCAGTGCTGGTGCTCGGCGTGCATCTGTTGATGACGCGCACGCAGACCGGCCGCTCGATGCAGGCGCTGAGCCAGAATGCAGCCCTTGCCCGCATCGTCGGCATCGACGTCGCCAGCGTGGTGCGCGTCACCTGGATCATCGGCGCGGCACTCGCCTGCGTCGCCGGCGTGATGATCGGCATTCTGGTGCAGATCCGCCCGTTCATGGGCTTCGACATGCTTCTGCCGATGTTTGCCGCCGCCATTCTCGGCGGTATCGGCAGCATCCCGGGCGCGGTGCTCGGCGGCTTGATCATCGGGCTCGCCGAAGCCGGCGCAGTGCAGCTGATCGGCGCCGAATGGCGCGCCGCCGTCTCCTTCATCATCCTGATGGCGGTGCTGTTCGTGCGGCCGATCGGCCTTTTTGGTGTGAAGGAACGCTGATGGACCTGCTCGGCTACGGCGCCTTCTTCCTGACCACCGCACTGATCTTTTCGCTGGTCACTTTAGGGCTCAATCTGCAGTGGGGGTTGACCGGCCTGTTCAATGTCGGCCTCGCCGGTTTCGTCGCCATCGGCGCCTATACATCCGCGCTGCTGACGACACCGGACGATGCCGCGCGGCTCGGCGGGTTTGGCCTGCCGATCCTGGTCGGCTGGGCGGGCGCCACGGTCGCCGGCGGCATTGCCGCGGCGCTGACCGGCATGGCGACATTGCGGCTCAGGTCCGACTATCTGGCGATCACCACTTTCGGCGTCGCCGTCGTCGTGCAACTGGTCGCGCTCAACGCGCAGAAGCTGACCGGCGGGCCATTCGGCATCGGCTTCATCCCGCGTCCTTTCGGCGGCCTTGCCGAGACGCCGCTGCTGTTCAACCTGTCGAACCTCGCCGTGGTCGCGGCTGTCACGCTGATCGCCTATCTCGCATTGGAGCATCTGGCGCGCAGCCCGTGGGGCCGGGTGTTGAAGGCGCTGCGCGAGGACGAGCGGGCGGCGATCTCGCTCGGCAAGAGTGCGCGTTTCTACCGCGTCCAGGCGTTTGCCGTCGGCGGCGCCATCATGGCGCTGGCCGGCGCGCTGCAAGCGCATTTCACCGGCTTCATCGCGCCGGACAATTACCTGCCGATCTTGACCTTCCAGGTCTGGGTGATGCTGATCGTCGGCGGCTCGGGCAGCAATCTCGGCGCCGTCATCGGCAGCATCCTCGTGTGGGGGATATGGGCCGGGTCCGGCACACTGACCAGCGTGCTGTTTTCGCCCGAGCAGCAGGCGCGCGCGGCCTCGCTGCAGATCGTCGCAATCGGCGTCATGCTTTGCGTCATCCTGTTGATCCGGCCGAAGGGATTGTTCGGCGACAGGCCACGGCGGACGCGTTTCGGCAAGCGGGCGAAGGCGGCCGTGGGCGAGAGCAATTCCAGCTCATGAATGCCGTGATCCGACAGGAAACCCGCGGCGCATCGCTTTGGCATGCCGTCAGCCGCAACCGCCGCGCCCGGCCTACGCTGCAAGACGAGATCAATGTCGACCTGGCCATCGTCGGCGGTGGTTTTTCCGGCCTGTCGACCGCGTTGCACGCCGCCGGGAAAGGGCTGTCGGTCGCTGTCCTCGAAGCGGAAATCATCGCCTGGGGCGCGACCGGCCGGAATGCCGGTTTCGTCGTGCCGAACTTCGCCAAGATGGATCCGGACAGCATCCTTGCGCATCTCGGCCCCGAGCGCGGCGAACGCCTGATCGACTTTGCCGCCGGCAGCGCCGATCTGGTTTTCGGCCTGATACGGCGCCACGGCATCGACTGCGACGCCGTCCAGAACGGATGGATCCAGCCGGCGCATTCGCCCGCCGCCTTCGAGAAGGTCAAATCACGAGCCGACCAATGGGCGCTGCGCGGCCGGCCAGCCATTGCGCTCGATCGGCAGGACGTCGAGGCGCTGACGGGCGCGCGCGGTTACGCCGGCGGCTGGATGGATCGTTCGGGCGGCGTGCTCAATCCGGTCGCCTATGCGAACGGACTGGCCGATGCGGCGGAGAAGGCTGGGGCCAAGATCTTCGAGCACACGCCGGTCACCTCGGTCGATCGCGTGGCCGATGGCTGGAGGCTGAAAACACCATCGGGCTCGGCGCGCGCAGGCAAGGTGCTGATCGCCACCAACGCCTATGGCGGGTCGCTCAATCCGCTGCTGCAGCGAACCTATGTTCCGCTGAAGGTTTTTCAGATCGCGACCGAGCCGCTGCCGCGCGACGTGCGCACGCGTTTGCTGCCTGGCGGGCAAGGCGTCGGCGACACCAGGCGCAATCTCTTCACCTTCCGCTTCGATGCCGACAACCGGCTGATCAGCGGCGGCATGCATATTCTGAGCGCCGGCGCCGACACACGCGTGCCGCAGACAATCTGGCGACGGCTTGGCCATCATCTCGATCTGCCCGATTTGCCGCCGCTGGCCTATAGCTGGACGGGAGTGGCGGCGGTCGAACCGGATTTCCTGCCGCACCTGGTCGACCTTGGACCGGGACTGATCGCCGGCCGCGCCTGCAACGGACGCGGCATCGCCATGACGACGGCGATGGGCAAGGTGCTGGCCGACTGGGCGAGCGGCGCGGACGCCCGCGGCTTGCCGCTTCCTTTCGCGCCGCCATCGCCGATCCCGTTCCACGACATCGTGCGCTATGCGCCTAATGTGCTGCTGCCCTGGAGCATGTTGCGCGATCGGCTGGAGACGGCAGGCTAGGGCCTGTTGAGAATCAGGATTCCCCTGAGAGCTTTTGAATGATTCAAGCCTCGTTTTGGAGGCATTGATGA